>CBFGPJ010000513.1:0-2787 GCA_965650615.1 uncultured Fluviicola sp.
TATCGATGGATTTAAACTGTTCTTTCACATAAGACTCGAGTGAGCGCACATTGTTGGAATTGATCGTCTCCAACTTTGCATCAGCTTCCGCTTTGGTAGCAGTTTTATTGTCGTTTGTATGCTGTAAATTATTGATAAAAGTGATCTGCTTCGTATTCGCAACTTCCTTCTTATGCAGCTCTGTCACCTTCCCGTCCAGGCGTTTCACTTCTTCCGTAACCAATTGTTTTTCGGACTCTTTCGAATCAATTTTTGATTGAATTACAGGCTGATCTTTTGCCTTTGCCGAAGCCAGTTCGGTCTTAAGTGTCGCAATTTCTTTGTCCAGCTGAGCACTGCTTTCCGTATACGAATTCAGTTGTTTCTTTAATTGTTCAGACTGTTTTCCAATACTTTCATTCTCGGCAAGCAGATGATTCACCGGATGTGGTTCCTTTTCGTTTTCAATACTTTTCACCAGATCTGCCTTCGCAATCACTGCTTCTTTCAACTGATCGTATTTCTCATCGACCACCGATTTGCTCACGGTCTCTTTCAATTCCGTAATCGCTTTCAGTTTTTCCAGCTCTTTTGGGATTAATTTGGAAATACTGTCTGCAAATGCATCAATGCGCTGAATTTCTTCCCTTAGTTCAATGATTTTCGCCACCTTATCATTGGCAGCCAACAAAATCTCATTCTTTTCGGTATTCGTACCGGCAGCATTTGCTTTCGCCACATCTTTTTTCACTTCTGCCTGCAAGGCTTCAATCTGTTCGGCTTTTTCTACG
This sequence comes from uncultured Fluviicola sp., assembly GCA_965650615.1. Taxonomy (GTDB): domain Bacteria; phylum Bacteroidota; class Bacteroidia; order Flavobacteriales_D; family Crocinitomicaceae; genus Fluviicola. Next base: position 771 of record CBFGPJ010000513.1, read on the forward strand.
ATTGCAACCAGCGAACCGGTTTCCAGGCGCGTCAAATTATCTGTTTTTTGCTCCTGTTTCTGCTGGATCATTTCAAACTTCGCGATGATCTCCTGGTTGGACGCCCCTTCCAAGCCGATATCCGCCAATACTTTTTTGTTTTCTTTCTGCGCGTCCAGGGCATTGATATCAAAATTACCGGCATTGACATTCAATTCCGATCGCATGCGAATGACCTCAGCAAGGATTCCCTGCGCATCTTCGACCTCTTCGTTGAACTGGTCCACCACCCGGACAAGCTGTTCGCCTGTAGCACCGGCTTCTTCCTGGATCTTCTGTTTCAAAGGTTTGAATTCCTTCAAAAACGGGACATTTACCTGTGCTTTGTGGATAGTTGGATTACCTTCAACCGTCATTTCATAAGTATATTTCCCGCCTCTTGGAAGTGTAATGAGGTAACTTCCTTTTTCATTTGAGCGGAAAAGCCCCACCTCGTTCCCCGAAGCTACATCTGTTACTTTGATACTTATTTTCTTGTTTTCCGGCTTAAGGGAAGAATTAAATTCTCCTTTAATAATTGCCAATTGGATGGGAACGCGATCAACCCGGACTTTGTAGACATGGATCTTTCCGTTCTGACTTTGGCGTGAAGAAGCGAAATAAGCGTTTTTCTCCAGCGAATCGACTACATAGAACAAATCATTATCCGGCGATGAAATAGCAAAATCCATATTCTCGGTCTCACCGAAGGAATTATTTTCAGGGTCGAATTTGGACCGGAAGACATCAAATCCTCCCATTGAATTATGTCCTTTGGAACAAAAGTACAGGTACTCTCCATTTGGGCTCAGATACGGAAAATCTTCGTCAAAGCGGGTATTCACATTTCCGGTAACCAGCGCCGGCAATCCCCATTTTCCGTCCGGAAGCCGTTTCCGGCAATAAATATCCTTGCTTCCTTTTTCAGAATCTCCGTAAGAAGAATAATAAATCGTCTGGGCATTATCCGGAAAGTGGATCAAGGGTGTGTGGTTTTTCTTCTTATCGACTTTGGACTGATAATCAGCCGTGATCAGGATCACTCCACCGATATTTGACAGGTTGTACAAGCGGAAAAAGGAAGCATATTCGATCTCCTTCTTTTCCAATACCACCAAATCCGTAATTGTTGTCAGTAATTTCTTCCCGTTCTGACACATTTCGATCTGGTGATCGATGTCAAAATTCGGGTTGGGTTTTCCTCCGCTTTTTTGAATGTAGAGGTTGTAATTTTTAATGGCTTCGTTGAAACTGAAGTTCAAATGGTATGCTTTTCCTAAATAAAAATACGCTTCCGGGGCAATATTCGGATCCGTGACACTAAAGTTCAGGTATTTGAATGCATCCTGCTTTTTGTAGGAATTGAAAAGCAGGCAAGTTCCGTACTTGTAGTTGTATTCCGGTGATCTCGGATTCAATGCAATGAGGTGCAAAAACTGCGGAGTTGCTTCCACAAACTGCTCTGCATCGAAGAGTTTATCTGCTTTTAGCTTTAAATCGGCTTCGGTTTCCTGGGCAAAAGAAAAGTGAGCTGTCAGAACCAACAGTAATAGTAGTGACCAACCATTTATTCGTTTAAATGACTTCAAGCTCAACTTATTGTTTTAGAGGCAATACGCTTATTTCTTAAAAAGGTTCATTTTACTTTCTGTTCCATGCAATAACCGTGTGATGTTTTTACGATGGGCAAAAATTACAATGAACGCCAACAATGACCCAAAGATAGGCAAAGCGTATGTATTTATTGGAAATAACCACAAACAACATGAAAATACAATGGCTGCACTGATGGATCCCAATGACACGTAATGTGAGGTAATGAAGACTATTAAAAAAACGACCAGGCAAATTGCAGCAGCAGCGGGTTGAAGCCCAACAATGACACCAAGCGAAGTTGCAACTCCTTTCCCTCCTTTAAATCCTGCAAAAATTGGAAAAACATGTCCTAAAACTGCCATAAAGGAAGCCACTAGCTGAATGTGTGTCAAATGTGCTGAAG
>CBFGPJ010000514.1:0-2785 GCA_965650615.1 uncultured Fluviicola sp.
CGAAGGTTTGCTCTTATTTAGAACCAATATAGATTATTTTAGAAAAGTGAGAATAGACAGGGTTTGGGACCAAAAAAAGCGGCTCATTGGCCGCTTTTCGAAAATTATATTCCGGAATTAATGACCGGCTACGTCACTATCCAGGGAAATACCTTGTTTTTTCAACAGCTTATTTACGAAGATCGCAAAGAAGGTGATGTAAGCGAAACACACGGCTCCTACAATAAACGAAGGTTGGATTCCAATGATATCGGATAATTTTCCCTGGATTGGTGGGATCAAACCACCACCCAAAATCATCATTACCAGGAACCCGGAACCCTGCGCCTGGTGTTTTCCCAATCCCGCAAGGGAAAGGGAGAAAATGCATGGCCACATGATGGAACAAAAAAGACCCGCGCTCAAAAAGGAATAAATGGAAACCGTTCCGGTTGTACTTAAACCGATAAGCAGGCTCAGTAAGCCCAGGCTCCCGAAAATAGCCAAGGAGCGAGCGGGCTTGTCGTTTGTTAAATAGAAGGCACAAATTTGGATCAGAACACAAATAATATACCAGTAAAGCATATCAACCCGATATCCGGAAATACTGCAAATTCCTAAGATGATCCCAAAGGCAATTAAGGGAACAATAAATTTCAGAATGAATTTTGTTTGAGTACCCAGGTTAAAGGCATTAATAGAACCGGACCAGCGTCCGATCATTAAGCTCCCCCAATACATAGCTATAAAAGGTGTAATTTCTGAGGAAGAATAAGCACCGAACTCTTTCATTTTTAAAAGTTCTCCCAGGTTACTCCCAACCGCTACTTCAACACCTACGTAAACGAAAATAGCTAACATTCCCAAGCTTAATTGTGGGTATTTCATAGCTCCCCATCCGTTTTCGTTCTTTTTTGCCGAACGGTTGGCAAAGAGAATTCCTCCAAGAACAGCAAGAATACCTGCCGAAAGCCAGATCATGCGTTTTTTCTCCAATGGACCGGAGATTTTTTTGATCTGTACTTCAATTTCTTTTTTGGTTTGCTGCTGAACGATCGTAAGTGATTTGATCGGTTTATTGTCTTCATCGATAGTCAGCTGTTCCAGGTCACCTTTCAATTCAACCAGTTGTTTTGCTTCATCGGAGCGGTAACTGCTGAAAACGGGAGAGAAACAAGCAATTAAGAGTCCGGTAACGACCAACATGGTAACCATGGTTTTCTTTGCTTTTTCAGTTGTAACAGTTGCTGAAACCGGTGAATCAATTAAGTTCTCCTCTTCCGGACCAAGTACTGTTTCATCTAATTTTCCACTTGGCACACGTTTGGAAAATCCGAATAAAGCTGCAACACCCAGGAACAAGCATCCCACACAGGCATAAAGTATAATCACTTTGCTTAAGCTCAATTTGGAGATCATTTCATCACTAACTGCTGCCGAACTTCCGAAAAGTGCCAATGAAACCACAACTGGTCCGATCGTTGTTCCGAAACTATTGATTCCTCCTCCAAGATTGATGCGATTACTTCCTGTCTTTTCATCTCCCAGTGAGATCATGAAAGGATTGGCCGCTGTTTGCTGCAATGAAAAACCCAATGCCACAATAAATAACCCGAATAGCATCGCTGCAAACACATTCAGGTAAACAGAAACGATCATCATGGCTGCACCCAAAGCGGAAAAAAGCAATCCGTTGACAATACTTTTTTTGTATCCCCAGGTAGAAACAAGATCCTGACGGGTTACCGTGCTGAAGACAAATAGTCCCAATGCTCCCAGGTAATATGCTCCGTAAAAAGCGAAATCAATTAACTGGCTTTGGAACTGGTCCAGACCAAAGTAATGTTTACAAAAAGGAATGAAAATACTGTTTCCTGCTGCGATAAATCCCCAAAAGAAGAAAACGGTTGTAAGTGTGGAGAGTGCTCCGTAGTTTGTTTTTGTAGTTTGCATGGAATGCTTTTTCGATATCTGTGGCCGAAAATAAGATATTTTTTTTTAGTTCCCCCTTTGGAGGGGGATAAAGGGGGAGGAATTTTAATGATCTTCTTCCATCAACTTCTGAATATCCTTGATCAGTTTATCAACTTCTCTGGAATCAGTTCCATCGTAATATCCGCGAATGCGTTTTTGAGTATCCACTAAAACAAAGTAGTTGGTATGGATAAAATCGGAACCCACATCACCCTGGTTTTGTGCTTCAGCAGGTTTCAGTACAAAAAAACTTCTGCGTGCCAGTTTGTATAAGTCTTTTTTGTCTCCCGTCAGAAAATGCCATTGTTTGGGATCCGCTCCATGTCCTTCTGCGTAGATTTTCATTTGTGCTACGGAGTCTGTTTCGGGATCTACCGTAAAGCTGAGGATCTTGAATCGGTCGTTTCCTTTGTAAGCCGCCTGAACGCGTTGCATTTCTGCATTCATCACCGGACAAATGGTTCCACAGGTGGTGAAGAAATATTCGGCAACATAAATCTTACCTTTCAAATCTTTAGACCCGTAAGGTTTGCCCGTTTGGTCGGTGAAGGAAAATTCCTGGATGGTATGCCCGAAACCTTTTCTGCTCAGATCTTTATCCACCATTTCCGATTCCACGTCAATGGGATTGTAAACTTTCAGGGGTTTCTCATCACTTGGTTTCGTCAAAAAGTAGGCAATGATCACACCCACAACAAAAATCAGGGCAACTATCAGGACGCGCATATTGTTTTTTTACAAAAGTACATCCTAAAGTCTTTCGGGAGACATTAATCTCCTCCTAATTTCAATGTGTATTGAAGCATCACTGTTCTTGGAGCTTCGATTTTCA
>CBFGPJ010000515.1:0-2785 GCA_965650615.1 uncultured Fluviicola sp.
ATTTACCAAATATTCCTTTACGAAATATTGTAACCCGAAGAAAACAAGTTGATGTTCTCCATTTTCACGAGCCTTTCGGGGAGTAAAATTTGAATAAACCAACTCGGTTCCTTCGGGATACTGTCGGCGGTGGTCGGCCTTATAGAAATCAATGAGTGTTAATGGATTTGTTTTCATAATGATTGATTTAATTTAAATATTGGTTTTATACATAATATCCGTTCGTAAAACATACCTCACAGCATCGTTTTTTGAGATTCAAAGACTTGACTAAAAGCATTGTAAACAGCTTGATTTTTAGAGCTATCGCGTACTGCAAAAACTACTTTTTGAAATCTGTTCTCATATTTGCTTGTTAACAGTTCCTGAAAGTATCCTGCAACTTCAGCCGGATCATTTTGAAAGACTCCACACCCCCATGCTCCTAAAATCAGACACTCAACCTTCCTGCTTGCCGCAAGTCGAAACATTTTATCCATCCGACTTCGAAAAGCGCTTTCCAATTCCAAGATTTGTTCCGGACGACTATTCTGGATCATTGCACCTTTATTAGGTGCAGGAGCTGTTAATACAACCGGTATTTTCAAAGTTTTCCCGGAATCATCCATCCAGAAAACCACATCCGGACTATAAATCATGTAATCTGAATACAGATATGTGGATCTTCCGCGATTGTAATTGTACATGGTTTTATCCTTGACCAGGGATGCATATAAACTGGATGATCTTGCCAAACTTTCTTCCTGCGCGGAAGCTCCTCCAAGAAATCCTCCACCGGGATTTTTGGCTGAGGCAAAGTTCAGCAAACCTATTTTAAGGTCAGATCTTTCCTCCAATAACGCTTCTATCGTTGTTCCATTTTTGAGAACTATCGAAGTTGAAAATCCGTTTATTTCTTCTAGTTCTAAGTGATCAAATTCATCCGGAGCGACTGTAATCGTTTGTTGTATCGAATTCTGAATTTGCTGTTCAACACTGATTTTTTCTTGTTCGAACGTATAGATACCTTCTTCTATAATTTGAAGGGTTCGTTCTGCTATTAATTTATTTGTTTCTTTCATTATTTTATTTTTTTCAATTGGCCTCTTACTTCCATAAGCGCAAAACCGAGCAGATTCTCTCCACGCCATAATTCAGGATTATAAGCATTCGGATGATCTTCTTTTAAGCCAATTCCCCAAATCACATCTACAGGGCTCGCCTCAACCAATATTTTATCTTTTGTTTGAAGTAGGAACTGTTTCAGTTGTTCGTTTTGAGAGAATTTGAGGTAATTTCCCTGTTTTACAATTTCAAATTTGTGAGCATCCCAGGTTTCCGGATCGAAGTCTTGAATTTGCCGTCCCAAATCCTTCACATCTTTTGGAGAGTCTTTTGACAAAATTCGACCTAAAGTCACTTCATCACCGAATAATTTTGCTTTCTGTGCCATCATGTAATGTTCTGCAGTTTGATAAGTGATTCCGTTTTCTAAAAAGGAAGAAGGCCACCACTGACTCATGCAGGTTTTTATAATAGATCCATCCCGAGCAGGTTGATGTCCCCAAAAGAATAAAAACTCTTTATTGGGTTCTGCTAATATGGACTTCACTGAATACTTCATTTTAAAATAAGTTATATGATTTATAAAACCCGCCGCTTTCGATATCACTGATGGAATTAGAACTACAAACGTTTTTGTAACCGGCTTCCTGCAAGCGTTCTATTGCATTGTGGCTGAAAACTCCATGTGATGCAATGAAATACAAATCCCCGGCGCCTTTTGCTTTTAAAGCTGCTGCCAATTCAATAAACGTTCGCCCACCGTCGCAAATGTCGTCAACCACCAAACAAGGTTTATTCCCCAAATCGGATGTATTAACATCACTTCGTAAAATCTCTCCTGTTTCCAGGTTACGCACCTTAATTCCTGTGGCGATTTCTCCTTTGTAACCAATTTGTTGAGCAAGCTTGTCTACTTTCTTATACGCTCCCAGATCAGGTGAAACAAGTACAAAATCTTTTAATTGAAGTTCTGCAAGAAAGTAACTCACCATTTCGTAATTAGGTATGATCACACAATTATTGATGAGTGCAGGAGTTACATCACTGTGAGGATCAAAAACAATTACCTTATCCAGTTGCAGATTATTCAACAAACCGGCAAAAACCTTAATGGACAATGATTCTCCCGGAACCATCACCCGATCTTGCCGGGCATAAGGAACATAAGGAATCAGGGCTTCAATGTGTTTGACGTTCATTCTGCGAAGCGCATCTACAGCCAGAATCAGGTTCATCACATCGTCTGACGAATTTAACCGGGTATTCAATCGTACTCTTTCAGTTCCATTAAGTACTTCTGGAAAACGAACGTTACATTCTCCTCCGGCAAATTTTCGTAGTTCAACGTCTTCGTTCGAATTTATAAGTGATATAGTTTTCATAGTTTCTCTGATTTAAAGTTCAAAATGAAATCCCTCACGGGTCAATGTATCGTAAGCTTGTTTATCAAACCGATAGAGCATTGCAGCTTTTCTAGGTACGTTCGTTTCTTTTTCGCCGAGTTCTTTCACTACTCCCATGGCAAGTACCTTTTTTCGGAAATTCCGTTTGTCTATCTCCATTCCTAAAATCGATTCGCAAACTGCCTGTAACTGGGACAAGGTGAATTTTTCGTCCAGCAACTCAAACCCAATGGGTTGATAGGAAACTTTCCCCTTCAATCGTTGAACTGCCATCGTAACAATTTCGGCATGATCGAAAGCCAAAGCTGGTAATTCCGACATTCCGAACCATTCAGCCT
>CBFGPJ010000516.1:0-2778 GCA_965650615.1 uncultured Fluviicola sp.
TTGAACCAAAATTGTTTAAAATGGAAAAGATTGGGATTATTGGATGTGGAAATTTGGGATTGTCATTATTGAAAGGATTTCGCAAACAATACCCCCAGGCACAGTTATTCGGAACAAGAAGGACAATTTCTGAATTAGTCGATCTCGGAGACGAAAAAACTCATTTTACTTCTAATAATAAAGATGTAATCGAGCAATGTGATTATTTAATAGTTGCATTAAAACCCTATATGATCCTCTCTTTTTTTCAAGAGCACAAAGATCTATTCGATACGAAGCGACATACCATAATCAGTGTTGCAACCGGGATTACATTAAGCGAAATTAAAGAAGCTTTGAAAATCAATGAAATTTCACTTTATCGTGGAATGCCCAATACAGCAGCTGATGTACAAGAAAGTATGACAGCTTTAAGTGGAACAACAGACCCGTTGAACAGGAAAAATGAAGTCAGTGAACTGTTTGGTGCAATTGGAGGTATTGTTTGGATCGACGAACAGTTGATGGAATCTGCAACAATTTTAGGTGCTTGTGGAATTGCTTACGTTTTGCGCTTTATTCGCGCAATGATTCAGGGTGGGATTGAAGTTGGGTTCGATGCAAAGACAGCAAATAAAATCGTGAGTCAGACGGTAAAAGGTGCTGCACAACTGTTGATTCAGAATGGTTTGCATCCGGAAGAAGAAATTGACAAGGTAACCACTCCGAAAGGCTGTACGATCGTTGGGTTGAATGAAATGGAACACAGCGGGTTCAGTTCGGCGTTGATCAAAGGAATTGTGACGAGTTATCAAAAGATTGAACGGTAAAAGCTTCTGAGTTGCAGGTAGAATGGGAGTTCTTAGTCATATAGCTAAATACCTATTTTCCTAAATTTCTAATTTGCTATTTACGAAATTTTCTATCTGCCAATTAATAAACCCGTAACTTTGCTTCATGAACAATCCCCATTCCCCGTTTTCTCTTGAAAAACTCGGCATTTCATCCTTGAATGAGATGCAGCAACAGATGCTTGAATCTTCCAAAACGAATGCGGAAATCATTTTGCATGCACCTACAGGTTCAGGGAAAACCGTTGCTTTCTTGCTGACTGCATTGGGGAAACTAAATAAAGAAAAGACCAGTGTTCAATTATTGATCATCTCTCCCACTCGTGAGCTTTCCATTCAAATTGAGGATGTGTTCAAAAAACTAAGTACAGGTTTCAAGGTAAATACCTGCTACGGCGGACATTCCATACGTGTAGAAGAGAATAATCTTTCTGTTCCGCCTGCTGTTTTGATCGGAACTCCCGGCAGACTTGCAGATCATATCAGAAGAAGCAATATTGATTTGTCTGGAGTTCATACCTTGGTTCTGGATGAATTTGACAAGTCTTTGCAAATGGGGTTTGAGTCGGATATGACTGAAATTATAGGAGAATTGCATTCACTTCAGAATAAATACCTGGTTTCGGCTACCAAACTGGAAAACATTCCGGCATTTACACAAATAGCAAAACCTGTTACAATCGATTTCCTGGTTGAAAAAAAACACCAGGTTAATTATTTCGGTGTGCAAATAAACGATTCGAACAAGCTCGAATTATTGCTTGAGCTGTTGTGTAATCTGCCGGAAGGAAAAACAATCATTTTTTGTAATCACCGGGAGCCTGTTGTTGAAATCACAGATTTCCTAAGAGAAAATGGTGTGATTGCTGTTGGGTATCATGGAGGTATGGAACAAGATGACCGTGAACGGGCATTGATCCGTTTCAGGAATGGAAGTGCCGATTTCCTGGTTTCAACTGACTTGGCTGCCAGAGGACTGGATATTCCTGCAGTAGAACACGTTATTCATTATCAATTGCCGCTGAAAGAGGCTGAATTCATTCACAGAAGTGGAAGAACCGGTCGACAGGATGCTGATGGGGTGGTATTTATGTTTCTCGATTCAAAGAAAAGTATTCCCAATTTCATTCCAGAACACCACGACTATGAAGTGATTCCTAATGAACCGCTTCCTGAACGACCGAAATGGAAAACCATCTATATCAGTGCCGGGAAGAAAGATAAAGTCAATAAAGTTGATATTGTAGGTTTTTTGCATAAGACCGGCGGATTAAGACCGGATGAGATCGGATTAATCACTGTAATGGATTACAGTTCCTTCGTTGCAATCAGTAGTGAAATTGCAGAAGAAGTTGTTCCGGAACTGCGCGATAAAAAGATCAAAGGCAAAAAACAGAAAATCGGTTTCGCACGGTAAATTCTGATTTTCATGTCATGTCGTTCCGATAGCTATCGGAATTCCGCATGTATTCTCGATACGCTCCGAACTCGAATTGACACATGCGAAAGTATCGAGACAGACATGAGAATTAGGAATTCGTAATTAGAATCACACTAATTGTGGAAATTTCTTCATTGTCTCAATAACAACCTCCGGTGTTGGATTCGCCAATTTGCGTTTTTGGGTATCGATCCAGGCTCCGTCAATCGTAATGGTTGCACACAACTCCCCTCTTTGGTTCATTAATTCGTGCTGCATGGTCCAGCGGGATCCGTCTTCCGTTATGGATTTGATCGATAAGCTGATTGTTACTTCATCGTGTATGTGAATTTCTTTCCGGAAAACACATTCTTCACGGAACAAGATCGGACCAAAATGGTTTTCCTGCATCACTTTTAATGAAAGACCTAAGTTATTCAATACCTCTACACGCTGTTGTGCTCCCCAATCGTAATATGCGCTGTGTCTGACATGGTAATTCGGATCAAGGTCCGACCAACGGATGGA
>CBFGPJ010000517.1:0-2773 GCA_965650615.1 uncultured Fluviicola sp.
TGCTTCTCGGTAGTTAACAGGTCGTATTGATTAAAAAGCAACATCAATCTACGTTTGATACTTGTCAATCCAAATCCTTTTCCGGTTTTATATTGTGTGAAATCTGAGTCGAATGGATTTCTGACTTCGATTATCAACCCATTTTCCTGCTGTTTCACTCCTACGTAAATAGTTACTTCATCAGTAGATCCGTATAAACCGAATTTGATCGCATTTTCGATTACCGGTTGCAGTAAAAGTGGCGGGACCGGTGTTTTCATACATCCTTCATCGATATCGAAAGCTGTCTTTAAACGATGTCCGAAACGGATCTTTTCAATTTCCAGGTAACGCTTTACCTGCTCAATTTCCTCTGCAATCGGAATCAGGGTTTGAATGTCTTTGCGCAGAGTTCCCCTTAAAAAATCGCTCAGGAGGAGAATCATCCGGTTTGCTTCTTTCGGGTTTATTTCTGTCAAAGCTCCGATCGAGTTCAAACTGTTGAACAGGAAATGAGGTTGTAATTGCTGGTGAATATTGTCCAGTTCGGCTTTTGTTAATGCGCGTTCCTGTTCAATGAGCTGCTGGTGCACTTGCGACTGGATCTGTTGGTTCTTATTGATCCACCAGTACAAACTCACTGAGATCAGGATGAAAAAGACAATGAATGCCCGCGCTCCTTCAAAAGGAAGGATGTATTCTCTCCAACGTTCATCACCCAAGACCAGTTTAAATGCACTGTTAATTAAGAGTTGGTAAAATGCTGTTAAAACGAGGACCAACCCAAAGTTGGAAAAATTGACTGGTCTTTTCGCGTGATAATACGTTTGAATGAAATAGATGATCTGGGAAATCACGGAGATTAAGAGACCGGAAAAAAGCGCGTCTTTCCAGGCTATATCAAAGGGGAAATGATTGACAATGAGAATACAGAAAAGCACAAGGCTTGCAATCACCGTCCAAACGATGAAAAGCAATTGCACCTTTGTACTTGTCTTTAAAAACATGTCTTCTTACTTGTTGAAACTGTTTACTTCAATTCCACCGAACATGCAAGTCCCTCTCAGGATAATTACCTTGCTTTCTTCACCGGCTTCCCGTTGGTATTGTGGACGCTTATCTTCAAAAGCTCCGAAAATACTGGCAACTTCAGAAATGACTTCCCAATTGTTCGGAATGGTCAACGTGGTCCCACCGAAGATGTTTGTTATATCAATGACAATTCGTCCCTGAAAATCGGCTTGTGAAAGATTAATATCCGTTCCACCGAAGAAAGAAACAATGTCTGCACCTTTAAATGTTTTACTGACGATCGTTTTGGTGATCCCTCCAAAGAAACTGACACTGTCAATGAAATCGTCTTCGTTGTATTTGTAATAACTCAGGCCTCTGTGTTGCGCTTCGTGAATTTCTTTCCAGTTTTCACGTGAAAAACGCTGTCTTCTCCGATGATGTTTTCCGAATTTTTTATTCGATAAAAAGACAACTGCCAAACCAACAACAATGATGGCAACCGGGACAATGATTTTGACATTGATTATTTTAGGGTACCATTCCGCTAAAAGAAAGAGTTTCCCGATAATGATCATCAAATACCCGTGAAACTTACTGAATTTGTGTTTGATCAGTACAACGATCCCGATTACAATAAGGATCATTTGCCAGCTCAGCAAATAGGAAGGAATATTGTAATCCAATTGTTTAAGCAGATAGACTATACCAAAGAATACAATGGCTAATCCACCAGCTATTTTTCCGCGACGATGTCCTTTTTGTGCTTTTAAGATTTCGTGTTCTATTTCCGTGCGGATGTTATCTGTTTCCATAATCTGAAAGATTTATAAGGCAAAGGTATAAGACTAATCAGGAGTTGAATAGTCAAAATCGGTCAATGGTGGGCGAAAATCGGTTAACGCATATATTTCCAGTCTTTTGACTTGCCTTCCAACAGGTTTTCAATGGTTTGCTGTAGTCTGCGTTGTTTGGTTTCCTCGCGTTTTGCTTCTGTGATCCATTCGATATATTCTCTTTGATGAGAAGGGGGGAAGTTGTCGAATGCTGCTTTTGCTTTGGGTTCCGATTCCAATAATTTCAGTAATTCTGAAGGAATTTCCGGCATGGTTTTTTTGAATTTTGGATTAAGTTCCCGCGGTGTTGTTCCGTGTTCAATTAAATTCATTGCTTCCAGGATATAGGCTCCAAGTTGTTCGTCTTTGGGTAAATCACTCATAGCGGATATTTTACCCAGGCTTCCCATACCGCCCTCCTGTGCACGTTTGAAAATTCCATGCTGGTCTTTCATTTCGGATTGCAGCCAAAAGCCAAAAGAACAATGGTTTTTAAAGGATGCAAAACTGCAAAGGATTTTTCCCCGGTACATGAAATACGGCATGCTCCACTTCATTCCTTCTTCTACATCCGGACAAAAATCGTGAATAACTTCTCTTAAATGAAGCAATATTTCCTGTGCAAAATCAGCCGATTTTGAAATGTATTGTGTAATTCGTTCGTCACGCGCTTTCATCGGTCTTCTTTTTACGGATTAAAAAATAGGCAATATAGCCAACTGGAATGAACGTAAGCAAACAGGTGATCCACATCCATTTCGGATGGTGAATGATGAATAAATTCATAAGTGTGAGAACATTCAATACACCAACTGAAGCCAGCATGGGTTTTGGTGAGGTTCTTCCTGAAATGTAGGTGCTTGCAAGACCGGCAATAAAAGCTGCCACAATCCAATTTAAGACAACAACCAATTTGGAACCTAAGGGCACATCATTTTCAATATAAT
>CBFGPJ010000518.1:0-2771 GCA_965650615.1 uncultured Fluviicola sp.
TGGATGGTGTTCTGCCCAGAATAGTGGAAAGGACCACAACCGGTGTGGAAGAAAGCAAAGATTCTCCTTTTTTACCGTCTGCATCTTCTACTACGCGGCCCTGGAACAAGCGCGTGGAAGTTGCCATTACGGTATCTCCTTTTTCCGCTTTCTCCTGGTTACCCATGCATAGGTTACATCCCGGACGCTCTAAGTACAACATGTTTTCGTACTTCGTACGCGCTTCGCCTTTCGGTGCATCGTCGTTGAACTCGAAGCCGGAGTATTTCTGCAATACTTCCCAGTCGCCTTCTGCTTTCAACTCGTCTACAATATTATAAGTAGGAGGAGCAACAACCAACGGAGCTTTGAATTCCACTTTCCCGTTTTGTGCTTCTACGTTCTTCAGCATTTGCGCCAGGATCTTCATATCGCCCTTGTGCACCATGCACGAACCGATAAATCCAAGGTCTACTTTCTTATCGCCGCCGTAGAATGACAACGGACGGATCGTATCATGTGTATAACGCTTGGAAACGTCTTTGTTGTTTACATCCGGGTCAGCGATCATCGGCTCAGCAATCTGATCCAAATCAACTACTACTTCCGCGTAATATTTCGCGTTTGCATCCGGAGTCAAAGCCGGTTTCTCACCCGATTTGATCTCAGCAATACGCTTGTCTGCTTTGTTGATCAATCCCTGAAGGACCTGGCGCTCGTTGTCCATTCCTTTGTCGATCATGATCTGGATGCGGCTTTTCGCAATTTCCAATGATTCGATCAAGGTATCGTCTTCCGAAATACAGATCGAAGCTTTCGCTTTCATTTCTGCAGTCCAGTCTGTAAAGGTAAACGCCTGGTCAGCCGTCAATGTCCCGATATGAACCTCGATAACACGGCCCTGGAATACGTTCTCACCACCAAACTGGTGAAGCATTTGAGCTTGTGTAGCGTGAACCACATCGCGGAAATCCATGTAATCTTCCATGGTTCCCTTGAAAGTTACTTTCACCGATTCCGGGATCGGCATGGAAGCTTCACCGGTAGCCAATGCCAAAGCAACTGTTCCGGAGTCAGCACCGAAAGCAACTCCTTTCGACATACGTGTGTGTGAGTCACCACCAATGATGATCGCCCACTCGTCTACCGTGATATCGTTCAATACTTTGTGGATTACGTCCGTCATGGAATGGTACACCCCTTTCGGGTCACGAGCCGTGATCAAACCGAAATCGTTCATGAACTTCATCAGTTTCGGGATGTTTGCCTGTGCTTTCTTATCCCAAACAGAAGCCGTGTGACATCCCGATTGGTACGCACCATCCACAATCGGAGAAATAATCGTTGCGGCCATGGACTCCAATTCCTGTGCAGTCATCAAACCGGTTGTATCCTGCGAACCAACGATGTTTACTTCTACGCGCACATCCGATCCTGCATGCAATACTTTTCCTGCAGTAACTCCGACTGCATTTCGGTTAAAGATTTTTTCTACAGCTGTCAATCCCTGTCCTTCCACAGAAACTTCTTTTGAAGGAGCGAATACGACCGGAGCTTCGATTCCCAAAGTTTTCGCTGCGAAAGTCTGGATCTTTTTACCGAAGACGATCGCATAGGAACCACCCGCTTTGATGAATTCCATTTTCTGAGGAGTGAATGCTTTGGAAACATCAATCAACTCCTTATCTCCGTTGTATAATTTTTTCGTTTTCGTATTAATTGTCAATACTGTTCCGGTAGCAACCGAATAAGCTTGCTCTAAAACCGGTTCATCATTCTCATCGCGAACCACGTTTCCGGCCTCGTCTGTCTTTTTTACCCAGTTTTTCAGGTCCAAACCGATACCACCTGTTACGTCAACAGTCGTCAGGAAGATCGGGGAAATCCCGTTTGTTCCTCCAACGATTGGCGCAAAGTTTACGAACGGTACATACGGACTTGCTTGTTTCCCCGTCCAAAGTGCTACGTTGTTCACACCCGACATACGCGATGAACCAACACCCATTGTTCCTTTCTCAGCGATCAGCATCACCGATTTATCCGGGTGCTGCGCCTGCAAAGCTTTGATCTCTTCCTGTGCTTGCGGCGTGATCATACACTTACCGTGTAATTCACGGTCAGAACGTGAATGCGCCTGGTTCCCCGGAGACAATAAATCCGTTGAAATATCACCGATACCGGCAATATAAGTAACTACTTTAATTTCTTCAGCCACTTCCGGAAGTTTCGTAAAGAACTCAGCCTTTGCGTAGCTTTCCAGAATCTCACGAGCGATTGCATTTCCTTCCTTGAAAGCTTCTTTCAAACGATCTGTATCTGCATCGTACAGGTAAACCTGTGTTTTCAATACATCGGCCGCTTGTTTTGCAATAGCTGCATCATGCCCTAAAGCCAGATCAAGCAATACTTCAATAGAAGGACCACCTTTCATATGCGATAACAGTTCAAAAGCAAATGCTTGAGAAATTTCATTCACGATTGCTTCACCAAGGATAATGTGCTTTAAAAATTTTGCCTTAATGATTGCAGCACTGGTAGTTCCCGGCAAGGTATTATAAATAAAAAACTTCAATGACTCTTCCCGATGCGGATTATTGATGTCTTTGATTTGCTCAACGATTTCACTTAGTAATTCTGCACCATCGATTGGTTTCGGGTGAAGCCCCTGTGCTTTTCTCTCTTCAATTTCCTGAAGGTATTCTTGATAGGTATTCATAAAGAAGACTTGCTTTTTGAAAGTTGTTTTTAACAATTTGTTCGCCGCGCGAATTTAGCTAAAAGCAATGGAATTC
>CBFGPJ010000519.1:0-2761 GCA_965650615.1 uncultured Fluviicola sp.
TTGTGGTTCTGATTTCGAAACCTGCTTTATAGTCTGAAAAAGCATCAGTTCTGAAATTCCATGGATTCAGTGTGTCAAATGCTTCGGTATTGGAGTCGGTTGTACCATAATCAAATACGGTTTGAAATAAATAATCTGCTTCAGCAGGAAATGCATCTCCGAATTGTTTGTATGGTGTTTTATTTCCGTATAGTACCTTATCGGGGTAGAGATTGGTGTAGGTAATTGAACCGTTTTTCAGCCGATTTCTGTTATGCAGGGATGACTCGTCAAAACCAGTGGAATCTTCTTTTTTATAAATGGTTTGCGAACAGTTCCCTTTATCATCAAAAACAAATTCCGGAAGCCATTCATAAATCTTAGTTGTGTCTTCGGGATTTGAAATGACCGAATTGGCACTCCACCCAAAAAGTGTGGTGATATTTTCTTTCGTTATTACACGCCACTTAATGATTCCTGTTGCTTTTTCTGTCCATCGTTCGATGCGGGCAAATAATCCTTCGATACGTGGCTTGTAGTTTCTGATGGTAAACAGTGCATCTGCAGAATCCCGCTCATTGATTACATATTCATTATCGGGGCCTAAGAGAAAACTTCCGTCCGGTTTTTTTTTAAACTCCGGGACCAAATCCTCGGCTTCTGAAAACAAAAAGGTATCCGAATCGTTTCCATCCAGGTATTGAGGTAATCCCTGATCTGTTTTACGCTTAATGGAGCTCAGGCTAACATTCCATCCCAGGCCAAAAATTCCATTTCCGGAACCGGAATTATAAGAAAGACTTAGCTCGGGTGAAACTCCCCTTGCAGAAGAAAATGGAAGTGGGATCGAAAAAGAAGAGGTTCCGTTAACCGCGTTCACGGAAAATTTTTCATCTATCGATTTGATTGCCCCCCCACCTTTCGGCAAGGAAATAGAAGGAACTTCAATAGCGTTTGACTTGGTCTTTCCGCCATCAGTTTTTAGGAATGAAGCTTGCGTATCTTTCATTTCAGTGTTCAGTAAATAGCGGAAAAACAGACCGTATCTACTTACTCCGGGAAAGAGTTAACAGATGAACACTTTTATTCAGTGAATAGAAAGCTGCCTTGCAGTTCCGAATGGTTTCGGTTAAAATTATGTGGAATTTTCTATTTCAAGAGGATATTTTTCCACAACCCGTTAAATATTGATCAAATAAACACTTTCAGCGATTATTTGTATCTTTTTAATGTTTGAATGGTAAAGCTAATTCGATAGAACTCTTAAATAAGCTCAAACCGAAAAAGGGCATTCAATTGCGTCATGAACACCCTTTCCGTCTTACGCTATTATTGGTGGAGATTATTACAACTAGTTTCCTTTTTACTCATGTACCACTATTCACTGAAGGACTATGGAGTTACTCCGGCGTAGGATTTTTCAATAAGGTTGGTTTTACGATTCAAATTTGAGGTATTCAATGGGTTAATGAAATAATGCAATTGAGGTATTCTGTGTTTTCCAACTGTTAAATCCCTGGTTTTACTCATTAAAACCCGTTAAAAATTCATTTTGAAAAAGAATAATCGAAAAAATGTCGTATTTTTCAAATTGAAAATTCATGCCAATATGAAAATACAGTGGGAAAATACGCTATTTGAACGCATTCTCTTTGTAGTTATCGGTTTGCTCCTGATATTCGTGTGCACTACCGGATATTGGGTTTATGACCGTTTATCACAGGTTTCAGAGAGCCCGCTTCCCACAAACCTAAAAGAAAACCGCCGTTTTATTGTACGTGATCTGAACAGCAACATTCTCAAATCAGACAACCTTACCTATTCCTACATTTACCAGAATAATCCGGACGCATTATTGGATTTTGAGATCCTCGAATCGCAAACAAACCGTAAAATAGAATTACTGAAGTCTTATAAAACGGAAGATTCTACTTACCAAAAGCAAATCCGCGGATTAAGTTCTTTGGTTAAAGCTCGTTTTTCTAACCTGGATACGCTTATGAGTATCAAAAATGAAAACCGCGTAAATGAAACGATGTCGATCGTAGAAAACGAGGTACAAAACGCCAGTGAAATGGCACGTTTGAAAATGGAAATACGTGACCGGGTGAACGCCCTGCAAACTCCACAGGTACAATCTCAAATTCCAGCAGAAGAAACCAAAAAGAAGTGGTTTCAACGGAAAAACAAGAAGCAAAATCAGCCCACATCCACAACCAACCAAGCAGTTCAACCGGAAGTCAAGATGAAAGCTTCCGATATTGCTGAGGCCAGTACGAGTGAAATCGCCAGAAAGATCCAATCCGTCAAAAACAAGGCTGTTTCGAAAGAAACTTCGTTGAATCTCTATAAACTCAACCTGGAACAGGAAAATAACCAATTAAGTAAACAGATCGGACAGCTTTTCCAGGCAATAGAATTGGCCGATAAAAGAGAATTGTTGAAGGAAACCCAACATGCCAAAAATGTAGCTGCAGAAACAAACGAAATCATCCTTCTTTTCAGCATCATTTCCAGTTTACTGATTCTGATGATTGTGGTGCTCATCATTACGCTTTTCAACAAATCGAAAGAAACCAATGCCCAATTAAAATTAGCAAAGGACAAAAGCGATCAGCTAACGGAAGCAAAATCACGGTTCCTGGCTACCATGAGTCATGAAATCCGTACACCACTGAATGCTATTTCAGGATTTACGGAGCAGCTATTCTTTGAACCTTTAAATCAAAGTGCCGCCAAAAAAGTAAAGATCATTCGCAACTCCGTGAAACACCTCTCGCAA
>CBFGPJ010000520.1:0-2760 GCA_965650615.1 uncultured Fluviicola sp.
AATACCATCCAATTAGACTCTTTAAGTATCGCACCAAACTCGCTGATTGTGCGTTGTGGCGGAGAGATTATCCTTCCATATCAATACATCATTGATTATGCAAAAAGCACGTTTCAATTATTTCAGCCGTGTTCTGATGAACTAACTGTTTCCTACCGTGTTTTACCTTTTTCCTTTGCAAAAAGCTATCAATTGCGGGATACCAACATTATTTATACCCAAAACAAAGGCGACCGGGAAAAATACCTCATTACACCAACAATTGAACCGCTGGACCTGATGGGTGCAAACGGTTTACGAAAATCCGGAAGCATTTCACGGGGAATTACCTTTGGGAACCGCCAGGATCTATCCGTAAACTCCTCACTGAACCTGGAGTTGTCCGGGTATATCGCACCGAATTTACAGGTTTTGGCCTCGGTAACGGATGATAACTTACCCATTCAGCCGGAAGGAAACACCAATAAGTTACAGGAGTTCGACCAGGTATTTATCCAGCTTTTCAACGATCAGTTTAAGCTCACAGCAGGAGACTTTTGGATCAGTAAACCGGAGGGCTATTTTTTAACTTACAAGAAAAGAGGGCAGGGCCTCACCGGCGAATACTTCTGGAAAAAGGATAAGACAGGAAGCATCAAAACGCAGGTCAGCGGTGCTTTGTCAAAGGGAAAATTCAACCGGCAGATTATCCAGGGAGTAGAAGGAAATCAGGGGCCTTACCGCTTACGTGGAAACGAGAACGAACCCTACATCATTATTCTTTCCGGAACAGAACGGGTTTATATTGACGGAAGACAACTAAGTCGGGGGCAGGAATACGATTATGTGATTGACTACAATACTTCAGAGCTGACATTTACGGCTAAAAACCTGATCACGAAAGACATCCGGATCGTAGTGGAATTCCAGTATTCAGACCAGAACTATGCACGTTCACTCTTTCAATTTTCAACGGCTGCGCAAAGCAAAAAACTGGATTGGTGGATCAATGCTTATTCGGAGCAGGATGCGAAGAATCAACCATTGCAGCAAAACCTGACCAATGACCAAAAATTTCTCTTGTCCAAAATCGGGGATAGTTTGGAACTTGCAAGGTATTCGGTGATTGATTCTATTGGGTTTTCTGAAAACCTGGTGATGTACCAGATGGTCGACTCGTTGGGGTATGACAGCGTGTTGGTAGCCTCCGTGGACCAAAATCTGGCTTACTACAAAGTACAATTTTCGTATGTTGGTCCGGGAAAAGGGGATTATGTCTTTGAAAAATTCAATGCAATCGGACGGGTATACAAATGGGTGCAACCGGTTGGTGGTGTTTCGGTCGGAGATTACGCACCGGTTTCTTTACTGATTACCCCGAAAAGACAGCAATTATTTACCGCAGGAGCAACGTACCGGTTCAATGAAAAGCTCAAAGTGACTTCGGAATTGGGAATGAGTGGTTATGATCTCAATACCTTTTCCACATTAGACCGTTTTGATGACCGGGGTTATTCCATGCGAACCAAAGTCGAACACGCGAATCCGTTCGGGAAAGACTCTGTTCCCGCCTGGAGTTGGAAAAAACAGGTCGAAATCGAAATGCTGGATCCTTATTTTAGACCGATCGAACAATACCGGGCTGTGGAATTTGATCGTGACTGGAATACCCGCAGCCGGGGATATACCGGGAACCAGGTTTTGACAACTGTAGGAACAAGTATTGAGAACAGGAATTACGGGAAGATCGGGATCAATGCACAACAGTATAAGATCGGTTCGGATTTTTCCGGGTTACGGACACAATTGATTACCTCCTGGAGACAACGTGGCTATGCGATCAATATCGATGCAAGCTTTTTGAGTGCAAAGAATGAAAATGCCAACCAGTTTTTGCGCCACAAAGCAGATATTTCCAAACAGATCAGGAAAGTACGGATTGGTTTCAAA
Organism: uncultured Fluviicola sp.; assembly: GCA_965650615.1. Lineage (GTDB taxonomy): Bacteria > Bacteroidota > Bacteroidia > Flavobacteriales_D > Crocinitomicaceae > Fluviicola. The sequence continues at coordinate 1,930 of CBFGPJ010000520.1, forward strand.
GACGACCAGGAATTGAACCGTTTTGTTCAGGGAGATTCATTATTGAGCCTTCAATCCTACAGTTTCTTCGATTACCAGGGCTATGTGGCTTTAGGCGATACTTCGTCCGGGGAATTACTAGTGAGTTATCGGGAACGCATTGACGGGAGATCGGACAGTATTCGTTTGCGTAATGCGGCAAAAGCACGGACACTTCGGGCAGAATGGACGAAAAACAATTGGAAAAATCAGCGCTTATATATGGTGGTAAACTACCGGGAATTAAAAATCCTGGATTCGACCTTAATTACCCAGGCACCTGAAAGCACCACCAATGGTCGGATTGATCACGACGTTAAATTCTGGAAAGGAGCTATCAATTTAACCACTTTCTACGAAGTAGGTGCCGGGTTGGAACAAAAGAAAGAATTCATATACATCAAAGTGAATGATGGACAAGGGGTTTACACCTGGAACGATTATAACAGCGACGGGATCAAGGACCTGAATGAGTTTGAAATTGCTGCGTATGCAGATCAGGCCGGTTATATTCGGGTCTTCACACCTTCCAATGATTATATTAAGACCTATTCCAACGAATACAACCAATCCCTGACACTCCGCCCGGAACGCGTTTGGTCAAGCAGCACCGGCATAAGGAAAGTATTGGCGCGATTTTCTACTCAGACCCGCTTCAGATTGCAGCGAAAAACCAATGTATTTGACGGAGCAAGGGCCTATAACCCTTTCGTGGGAAGCATCGATGATAATTCCCTGATCAGTACTGCCAATATCATTAAAAACACGGTATATTTCAACCGTACAAACAATGTGGGTGGCGGGGATTACAGC
>CBFGPJ010000521.1:0-2754 GCA_965650615.1 uncultured Fluviicola sp.
ATATAGATTTGATTGTTATCAATTTTATCTCGTTTTTCAAGAAGAATGCCTGATAAATCAATTGCCAAATTTTGAGCAAATAAGCTTCCAATCAATAAAATGAAGGTAGTAGTAAGCGTTGTTTTCATGTGTTTTTTTTATAAATCTAATATTAATTAAGATGTGAACAAATCATGTAGCAGAAAACAATGCCATTTACGCGAACATAACTTATGACCATAAGTTATTATCTTTGAATCAACATATAGTTTCCTGGTTTAACACCAGGAAGCTTTCCGATCCTCCTTCCCCTGACGCTAACGGTCAGGGATAGACAGGAACGACTATATATAAGGGATGTAGTACATCTTTCGATGACTACATCCCACTTATAACTCTATTTTCCCGGTTTTCAGGAACAGTTGTTTGATTCTCAGCGATCCTGCTTCAGTTACTTTGTCAAGAGTCTCTATATGCAAGGAAATAATCGAATTTCCCACCTTTCTCAACTTCAGGATACGCGTGTGATTATTGGTCGGCGAGATCGATACCGGCAGATCGGACAAGAAAGTAACCTCCTCTTTAGAAAGATTTTTCAGGCATGGAAGACACAGCATGTCAGAATCTGACAAAACGTAATGCTTATTCAAATCCCATTTCAACACACCATTATCCCAAACTTTCAGGTTGAAATCTTCATCCATCATCAGAATCGAGGAATAATCCGGTGTCGTTGTACAAAACAGTTCTTTTCCGTTCAGTTCTTTACAGACACGCAGATTAGGCGTTTGAGATTTTTTCAATTTTAGTTCAGCTGACGGAAAATGGATCGTGGTTTCTTTTACGTCATAGTCCTTATCCAGCTCGAAACTGCGCGCATGAAAAGTGTAATAATCTTCTCTTGGCTCCGTCCAGGATAAGAGCCATCCGCCATTCCCAAAAGTTAAGCTTACCGAAGAAGCATTTTTATTGGATTCAATGATCGTTGAATAAACTTTTTGCTGGGAATAATCATTGAGATTGACCGACCAGATATCGATGCCGGATTTGCAGTAATCGACTCCTTTATAATCACTTAGTGAAAGTGGTGGAGCATCCCTATCCTTAAAAGAGGTTTTACTGACACTGAAAAGCAATTCCTGCTTCGCATTCATCCCGATACACTTAAAATCAAACAGATCCAGCACTTCTTTCTTCTTTCCGTATGCAGGGTTAAAGACATCGATCAACAGGTATTCGTATGAAACGGTGTAATCTTTCAGGTTTACGATACTCAATCTCAAATAGGTGTTGATTCCTTTCGGTTTGAATAAATCGGGGTGTGTATTGGTTGAAACAGCAAAATAGGTTTGGTAAAGAATCACTTTCCCATCAATGGAAGTAATGATCCCGGCATCCACGTGATTGGAATTGTTTGAATATTCATCCCAAACGCTCTTCACCACATGTTCCTGTTTCTCGAGTGGAATTGCTTTGTATTCGTTTTTTTTATCAGCAAACAGGTATTCTATGTGAATGATATTATCTGCCAATGTGTAGCGGATATTGTTTTTCATGTCGAATGCAGTACATCCGCTCATTTTTTGATCCGAAGCACCTGTTTCCTCCACGATTTCCTGGATCAGGTTTCGATCCAAGATGCCTTGCTTATTAAACTTAAAACGGTAGTTTCCTTCACTCAACTGAAAGGATCCGTCCTCAAACAGGTAACTCCCGATCTGATAGGGAGATTTGTCTTTGAAGTATTCGGTGTTTTCAACCCAGGTAGTTGATTGCGCGAAAAGACAGAATGAAAATGAGAGCGAGAGGGAAAATCCTAAGCAGGTTTTCAATCGCTTCGGATTAAATGAGATCAGCAGTCGCATGGAAGAATATTAATTTAATCAAATATAGCATTTTCAGGGGCAGGTCCCGGAATAGTTAACGTAAGCAAGATGACAAACGCTTGTTTACTGCTTAAAATTTCTCCTACCCATGTGTTGAAGTCGCGTTAGTTAGTACCTTTGCAAAAAAATTGCCATGGCAGACATCAAAGTAACAATTATTGACCGCGAAGGAGTTGAGCACGTATTGGATGCTCCCACAGACATGAATATGAACATCATGGAGCTTTGTAAGGCTTACGAACTTCCTGTGAAAGGTGAATGCGGTGGAATGGCGATGTGTGCTACGTGTCAATGTTACCTGGAATCCGACACTCCGCTGGAGGAACAAAGCGATGCCGAACTGGATATGCTAGACCAGGCATTTTATGTAAAACCAAATAGTCGTTTGGGATGCCAGATCCCTATTTCGGAAGAGATTGACGGGATTGTTTTGCGTTTGGCGCCGGAATCGGAATAATTCCGAATTACATACAAAACAGTGGGGTGCAATTAATCGCACCCCTATTGTTATAACGTGAATGTTAACCCCGTTCCGAAACTGAAAATTCCGAGTTGTCTTCTCAGGTTTACTTTAGACCACACTTCTCTTCCGGAAAACCAGTATTCCGATTCATCCATGCGACGGAATTTCTTCTTATTGAATTGAAAAGCGTATTGATACCGGAAACCGATGTGGAACAAAACTCTTTTTGTGATCGGATAATTCATCCGGAAACCATACATGAATACCAATCCACGAAATTCTTCCGCACGTGAATCCACTAATTTTTCTTTGACCTGTGCAGTTTGATCCGGTATTTGAGGGTTTAACAGTTCAACATCCAGGTCCCTGTCAGGGAATTGAATGAGTGAATAACCCACTCCTATTTCGCTTGCAAAACCGCAAGGA
>CBFGPJ010000522.1:0-2749 GCA_965650615.1 uncultured Fluviicola sp.
TCCTCCCACACAGGCAATTACTTTGTGTGGAGTTTTGAGTCCGTTTTTACATAATTGATCTCGTATTTCTTCTGAAATGACCGATTGGAAATAAGCCACCATTTCAGGGTACGGATGTGGTCCGACTACGGAGCCGATGAGGTAATACGATTGCGGGAAATTGATCCAATGACGAATGGCTTCATTCGTTGCGTCTTTAAGCGTTTTGCTTCCGCTTACTGCTGTCCGGACTTCCGCTCCAAGCATTTTCATGCGCTGAACATTGGGAGCTTGCCTCCGGATATCTTTTTCTCCCATATAAACAATGCAATTCATGCCCATTAAAGCACAAACAGTTGCTGTTGCAACACCGTGCTGACCTGCTCCGGTTTCTGCTATGATCTCAGTTTTCTTCATGTATTTGGCACGGAGAATTTGTCCGATGGTGTTGTTGATCTTATGTGCTCCTGTATGGCAGAGATCTTCACGCTTTAAATAGATCCGGGCCTGATATTTCCTGGAATAATTTTCCGCAAAATAAAGTGGAGTCGGTCTTCCAACGTAATTGTTCAACAAGTTCAGATAGGCGTCCCGGAATGCTTTTGAAAAGCAATATGTCCGGAATGCCTGATCCAATTCTTCTACTGCGGGTCGAAGTAATTCGGGAATATAAGCTCCTCCGAATTCTCCGTAGAAACCCAATTCGTCCGGGATGTTAGAATTATTTTGTGCCATTTTTGAAGTTTTTAATGAATGTTTTCAGTAGTTCAATATCTTTTTGTTTGGGGGCAATCTCAAACCGGCTGTTAATATCAATTCCGATTAATCGGGGATGATTCAATTGCCTGATCCGTTCCAAATGTGCCGGTGAAATTCCACCACTCAAAATGAAGGGAGTTTTTCCTTCGTAAGCGTCCAGGAGTGCCCAATCGAATGAAGTTCCGCTTCCGCCAAAATGCTCCGTTCGGGTGTCAAAAAGAAAACAATCGACGACTCCTTCATAGTTTTTGCAAATTGAAAAGTCACCGGGCTGTTGAATTCCAAATGCTTTCCACTTGGTAACGGGACTTTTGAGTTGTCGAATTTCTTCCGGAGTTTCATTTCCATGAAATTGAACGACGCCCAAATGTTCTTCGGAAATGCGCAGAAGGATCAAAGCCGGGTCTTCATTTACAAATACACCTACCTTCTGAACCGGAATACGCGGTGTGGATTCCACATTTCTCGGTGATTTGGAATAGAAAATGAACCCGAAATAATCGATCCCATCCAAATCAAATAACCCAAGATTTTCGCTACTTGACCCGCAACCACAGACTTTCAGGATCATGAGTGGACCGGATTAGGAATTAATTCGGAAAGTGAGGTCCCTTTTAAAATACTTTCCCCGATCAATGCACCTTGAAAACCGTGTTGCTGAAGTTGAATGATTTCACTTTTTTGCGTGATCCCGGAAGCCGAAATAATTGGAATATTATCCGGTAAATAAGGTGCCAAACGAATGGAGTTTTCAACATCCGTTACTTGCGATCTCAGGTTGCGATTATTCACCAATAGCATATCTATTTCTTCATTGATCTTAGCTAATTCTTCATATGAATGAATTTCAAAAATCACTTCCAACCCGATACTTTTTGCGAGAATTGTCAAGTGATGTGCCTGTTCCTTTTCCAAAATGGAGGCGATCAGTAAAACAGCATCTGCACCAGCAGTTTTACTCTCAAATAACTGGTATTCATCCAGTATGAATTCTTTCCTCAAAACAGGAAGGTGTGTATTTTCCCTTACACGGATCAAATCCTCAATGGAACCACCGAAGTACCTGAAATCAGTTAGAACGGAAATCCCTGCAGCTCCCTGTGATTCATACAATTGTACTTGATCGCTGACATTCAGGTTCGGTGAGATTTCCCCGGCACCAGGCGATTTTCGCTTGATTTCTGCGATAATCCCGAAATGTTGCAGCTGTTTTTTTAGTGAACGGATGGATCTGTCAAAATTGGGGTGACGGAAGTATTCGGAAATAAGAACGGATTGTTTCAATTTGGCAATTTCAATCGTTTTGTTGTAAACGATCTCTTCTAAAATAGTTTTCATAGACACGTGTTTTTAAAGGTGTAAAAAGCTAAGCCGCTTAAAATTTGTTCGTATGCCAGCTCAAATGCTGATTCAAATGGGGTTTCCGGTTGGAAAGTTTGAAGTGCCAGGGCAACATTTCCGGCCACAACTGTATTTTGATGGTTGCTGCCTTTACCCATTAAAATAGAGGTAAAGATGTGAGCCGACTCAGCGACGGAATTTCCTGCGGATAGTGACTCTAAACTGATTTGCATTTTGTTTGGAGCATGCTGAATAAGCTGGTCGGAAGTTGCACTTAAAATACGTGTGCTTCCAATGAAAGTCAATTCATCAAACCCTGAAAGTCCGTGAAGGACCGTAAAATTCGTTCGTCTGGTTTTCAGCACTTGCTGGTATTGTTTTGCAAGTTCCAGGCAATAAGTGCCGCTTACCTGGTGTGTTGTCTGACACGGATTTACGAGTGGACCTAAGCCATTAAACAAGGTGCTTATTCCCAGTGATTTCCTTAACGGCGCAACACGCATTAAAGCCGGATGAAACAATGGAGCGTGTAAAAAACAAATATTGTTTTGATCTAATTGTTTCTGTAATCGGTGAGGATCTGTTGAAAATTCGTAACCCAAATACTCCAAAATAGTAGAAGAACCACACAAGGAACTGATCCCATGATTTCCATGTTTTATGACCTTAT
>CBFGPJ010000523.1:0-2734 GCA_965650615.1 uncultured Fluviicola sp.
CCGGATCCAGGAATTCAAGGATGACGGATATGCACATGGAGAACAATTGACCATTCTGATTCAAAAGGTACTCGATCTCCAGGGAATTACCGCGGCAGACCTGTCGGCAGTTTCTGTTTCTGCGGGACCGGGTTCTTATACGGGATTGCGGATTGGAGTCTCTACGGCAAAAGGATTGTGCTATGCATTGAATATCCCGTTAATTTCTGTCGATACGCTTCAGTCTATGGCGGAAGTTGCCCGGATTGTTTATCCGGATTCCAATCTTTGCCCGATGATCGATGCCAGAAGAATGGAGGTTTTTTCCCTGATCACCAATTTCGATGCAGCGATTTTAAAGCCGGTAAGTGCAGATGTATTGGATGAAAATTCGTACTTGGATTTTGAACCGTTTGTCTGTTTCGGGGATGGTGCACAGAAGATGCAGGAACTTTGGGGAGAAAGGAATATCGAATTTGACCTGGAACTGGAACCCTCTGCAAAAGGACAAATTCACCTGGCGTATGAAAAGTTTCTAAACCGGGAATTTGAAGATGTGGCTTATTTTGAGCCGGCTTATTTGAAGGAATTCTACCAGGCACCTGCTAAGAAAGGATGAATTATCAATTACTTAATTACCAGGCAGGACTCAGAATCCCTTGATAATTTTTCCATTCATAATTGATAATTAGTTCTTCGCCCTACGCTTCTTAATATTCGGCAAAAAGACCGTTACCATTCCGATCAATGGCAGGTAGGAACACAAATGATAGACATATGTCACACTCGTCTTATCGATAATACCACCCAGGATTGCAGATCCTAATCCGCCCATTCCAAACGCAAATCCATAAAACAAACCGGAGACCATCCCGATTCGTCCCGGAAGCAATTCCTGTGCATAAACCAGGATGGATGAAAAAGCGGAAGCCAAAATAGCACCGGCGCAAACAATACACACACTAGTCCAAAATAAACTGTCAATGTACGGCAAAGCCAATGAAAAGGGAGCTGCTCCCAAAATGGAGAACCAAATAATCTTTTTCCGCCCGAATTTATCCCCTAAAGGACCGCCAAACAAAGTTCCGAGTGTAAATGCAAGTAAATACAAGAACAGGTGCATTTGACTTGCGGTCTCTGATAAACTGAATTTTTCTTCCAGGTAGAAAACATAATAATTAGAGATACTTGCCGTGAAGAAGTATTTGGAGAAGATCAATACCAATAAAATGACAATCGAAAGGATAATCCGCGTTTGAGATAAGCCCAAAGGTTCTTCATTGTACGCATTCTTTTTAAAAGAGCTGTGACTCAGGTAATCTTTATACCAGTTACTCACTTTGAATAAAATAATTCCTCCCAGAATGGCAAAAAATGCAAAGAAAGCAATCGTGTACTGTCCGAATGGAATAGCAATGAACGCAATAAGCAAGGGACCGATAGCGCTTCCGCCGTTCCCTCCCAACTGAAAAATTGATTGTGCAAAACCTCTTCTTCCGCCGGAAGCGTAATAAGCAACACGTGAAGCTTCGGGATGGAAAATCGACGATCCGATCCCGATCATACAGGCGGCCAGGAGAATAGTTATAAAATCAGAAGCGAATGAAAGTGTTATCAATCCGGAAAAAGCAAAGAGCATTCCTACGGTGAAAGAGTAGGGTTGCGGGTTTTTGTCCGTAAAAGTTCCAACTACCGGTTGTAAAAGGGAAGAAGTAATCTGGAAAGCGAACGTGATAAAACCAATCTGCGAGTAGCTTAAATTGTAAGAATCTTTCAGGATCGGATAAGAGGCCGGAAGTACAGCTTGCATCAGATCGTTTAGAAAATGACCACAACAAACAGCGAATAAAATAGGATAAACTGTTTTTTTAGCATCAAATGCCACTGCTTCTGCCTTCATGCCTGCAAATTTAACGCTTCCTTTTTTAAAGAGTTGTTAACTCAAGAGTTTTTCAATGAAGCGGACCTCTTTTTTTTCGGAAATAGCTTTCAGATACGCTGATCCGATAATGACACCATCCGTATAGTTGAAAGCTTCCTTTTTTTGATCAGCTGTTGAAATACCAAAACCGAGAAACAAGGGGACTTCACCACAGATCTGTTTCAGCTGTTTGTAACGGCTCGCATGTTTTTGAAGGGAATAGTCTGATCCGGTTATACTGTTTTGGCCTACCAGATACACAAAAGCACTTGAACTTGCTGCAGCAATTTGTGAAACACGTTTATCGGAAGTAAGGGGAGTAATTAAATAAATGAGCGGAATGGTACTTTTCTCTATAATCTTCCTGTATTTTGTGTGAGTCAGTTCATACGACAGGTCCGGTATGATCAATCCGGAAATTTCAAGGAACGCACATTTTTCAAGAAAGGTTTCCAATCCAAATTGCAAAATAGGATTTAAATAGCCCATTAAAACAAGTGGAATGTTGATTTGATCTTTGATCGTTTCCAATTGTTCCAGGAGTAATGACAAAGTCATACCGTTTTTCAAAGCGAGCGTACTTGTTTCCTGGATAATCGGGCCGTCTGCCATGGGATCGGAAAATGGAATTCCTATTTCCAAAAAATCTATTCCCTGTTCCTGTAAACTCAGGATTTGTTGGGTTAAACTTTCTTTTTCAGGATATCCGGCAGTAATAAAAATACTCACGGATTTTTTTGTTTGCTTAAATGGATTCATAGATTTTTAAATGCTTCCTGGTACGTATTCATGTCTTTATCACCTCTTCCGGAAAGATTTACGATTATGGTCTCA
>CBFGPJ010000524.1:0-2702 GCA_965650615.1 uncultured Fluviicola sp.
AATGGAAAATTGAAAAAGTAAGAGTCTTTTATAATAGATTGGTTTTTCTCTTTTCATTCCAATAGCTATCGGAACTCCATGGTACATTTTCAATTAAGATTTGCTGTTAGTAAGATCTGTGTTGATCTGTTCAATGTAATTAAGAATCTTCTCACGACCGAATTGAGATTCGCTGGATGTAGTAAAGACAGGAGGAAGCGCTTCCCAGTATTTCAGCATCTCCTTTTTATAAGCAGCCAGGTTTTTCTGTAAAGCAGAACTGGAAAGTTTATCAATCTTTGTAAAAACCATCGAGAACGGAAGTTGTTCCTCGGCACACCAGGTCATAAATTCCAAATCAATTTTTTGTGGCTCCAGGCGTGAATCGATCAGGACAAAAATGTTGATCAGCATTTCCCGTTTGGTTAGATATTCCGAAATGAATTTCTCCCACTGGTTTCTGCTGGATTTGGAAGCTTTCGCGTACCCGTATCCCGGTAAATCCACCAGGTACCATTCGTCGTTGATCAGGAAATGATTGATCAATTGTGTCTTCCCTGGTTTTCCGGATGTCTTGGCAAGATCTTTTTTGTCGACCAACATGTTGATCAAAGAAGATTTTCCCACATTCGATCGTCCAATAAATGCATATTCCGGTTTTCCGTCTGTCGGACACAATTTGATATCGGTATTACTGATAACGAATTTGGCTTCTTTGATAATCATTACTTCTGTATTTACCGGCAAAGTTACGAGAATAATTCGGCTTATGGGATACCTTATAAATACGTCATATGAAGTATTGGGTTATTTCTTCCGCTGGAATAAGTTTGCAGTAACCAATAAATGATATCCATGAAAAATTCAAAAACAACCTTATTTGTTTTGCTCTGTTCATTGAGTGTGATCATGTCGTCTTGTAAAAAGGAAGATATTATACCGGAAGAACCTGCGCCGGCCCCTGTGAGTACACCGGCAGGAAACACAACGCCTGTTCCGTCCAATGCGGATGGTGTTATGTGGGCAATCAAATCTTCGAGTACCGTTCAGGGGTTCACTATTGAGATCGGAACCGCAGTTGGAATTTTTATGAACGGAACAACGGATCTGGTAGATGTAGGTGCCGTTTCGGTAAATTCTGAAAGCCTGGCAAAAGCTTCTAATAATGCATATACTTTTACTCCGGGCCAAACAATGCCTACGGGATTGGATTTCTCATCTGCTACGGATTGGTCGGTTGCAGGAGGAAGCGGACATGCTGCATTCACATATGATGCTGGTTCGCTGGTGTTCCCTACAGGCTCGGCAATTACAAGTTCATCTACTGTAAACAGAGCGAATGGGTATACGTTAACCTCTTCCACTGTTTCGGGGGCGGATTCTACTTTGTTTATGATTGGAAATGTGTCGAAAACAATTAGTGGAAGTGCTAATTCCTGTACTTTCTCAGCCTCTGAATTGAGTGGATTAAGCGCGGGAAGTTCAGTGGTGATGATTGTGCCTTATAAATTAATGCAGGCAACAATTAACGGGAAGAATTATTATTTCGGAAAAGAACGTGTGAACCAATTGGCCGTTACGATTGAATAATTAAAACCAAAACCAACCTGTAAACGTGGGAGAGTTCTCTTTCACGTTTTTTTGTTTCTGAAATTTCGGGATACCTTTGCAGACTTAAGCAGGAATCGTGAGCAAAGAATTGATTAAGGTACTTTTTGAGGATGATTGGTGTTTGGTAGTTTTCAAACCGAATAACCTCATAGTACATCATTCATACTATGCCCGGAACATCGAAGAAACTTCATTGACAGATCTCATTCGTGAAAAAGGATGGCGGGAAGCTTGCCCGGTGCATCGCTTGGATCGTAAAACATCCGGTCTCATTCTTTTTGCAAAGAAGGCCGAATGGGTGGCCGATTTTCAGGTTTTATTCGAGAACGGGACAATCGAAAAAAAATACCTGGCACTTTTGCGTGGACATGTGGCGGCTGAAGGGGAAATAGATTCTCCTGTGAAGAATGATCGGGGAAACTACAAGAAAGCAAAGACTTTGTTTCGTTGTTTGGAGCATTTTGAGCGGGATTATCTTATTCCACCTTATGAAAAACAACGCTACAGTATGGTGGAAATGATCCCTGTGACAGGAAGAATGCATCAGCTGCGGATCCATGCCAATAAGATTGCCCATCCGATCATCAATGATCCGAAATATGGAAATCGCCATCACAATCATTACTTTCAAAATGAATTGGGGGTCTATGAATTATTTCTGCATGCGCACAGCTTGAAATTCAGACATCCGTTTACAGATCAAGAGATTGAATTGAAGGAGCCTGTACCTGATTTTTGGAAGGTTTTTTTGGATTAATTATGATGTGTCCTTTCGCGTAGCGGGAAAAAAAGAAAAAGCCCCGACACTACTGTCGAGACTTTTCTACTACAACTTAACCTAACTAACTCTTGCGTAAGAGTGCCTTGGAGACTTGCTATTTTGCGCTATTTGAATAACAAGCGCTCCATATCTTTTATCTATGCAATACCTTCTCTTGGTGAATCGACTGGAAAATTAGTTGTTAAGATACAAAATTTCCCAGTCGGATTCAATTTTTTTAAAAAGTCATCTAAAATATCTGTCAGACAGTGCTCCTGTTTCCTTGACAAACGGTTTGCCCGAACCAGTTTCTGACTCCTTGTGAATAGTATGATACAAAGGTAGGCACTTC
>CBFGPJ010000525.1:0-2698 GCA_965650615.1 uncultured Fluviicola sp.
ATCGATCGGGTAACCGGCCTTTTCCCATTGTGTTTTGATCTCTCTTAAAAACAAAGCGGTGTATAAATAGGAATAGTAATGATTTTCCCATTGGACCAGGCGTTGCAATCGCAAATCCAGTGTATCATTCGCTTTCGTCGCGTAGTTGACAGTTGAGTCAAAGTCAAGTAATGCCTCATATTTTTCTCCGGGATAGAAAGGGCTGTCTTTTTCTGCTAAATAACGTTCAATTATTAGGGCAGTTCCGTTTTTGATTCCCGTAACACCATAAGAAAGGTGATTTTCAAGGGCCAATACTTTCAAAGGGCCGATGTAACGTTTATAAGATTCCCTGCTGGAATTAAACAAACGGATTTGCTCACCCACCAAACAGGCAACGATCAATCGCGGTTCAACTCCTGTAACATGATAAACCGAATCAATGTATTTTTTATCCTTGGTCACTGCTTGTTTGAAGTCCTGCCATTCTGCGATATTCATCCATTCAAAAACGCTTAAGCCGGTACTTTTCTGAGAAGCATTTTCGTTTTTATATTTCCATTTGGACCAGGCTTTTCGGTACGATTTATTCTTTTTCAGCAATTGAAGGTCCACCGCATCCAGCATGCGCAGCGCTAATTTTTCGTCTTTGTTTGCATTGTAAACGGAAAGAATGTAGTTCGCGTTCTTGGGATAGAACTCATTCACGAGCATAATACGGTTCAAAACCTCAAAGCGATGTTTGATCATGGAAACAGAGTCAACCTTGAAGGATTGATCGTATTTATCATGCATCTCTGAAAAATAGCGGTTGTTCTCGTCAATAGAGCCACCCTCGTTTGTCCAGTTGAATTTGACGGCAAAATAAGTTCCGGTGAGAATAAAACCGTAAGCAGCAAAGCCATAGAGAAGGATGGTGTAAGGTATTTTGAACCATTTTTTCCTTAAGAAGGAGAATTTCATTCGTGCTTAGATTAAAAACCGCTGCAAAGCTAAAAATAGAATTGGAAAGTAAAACAGATTTAACAGATACTACTAATTGAAAATTGACAATGGAGAATTGATAAGAGCTTCACTAGTCCTTCCTTTTCAATTATCCATTTTACATTCTCAATTACTTCTTAAGTCCTTTAAACGAAGCGATCCGGATTTCCTGCATCAGGTTCGAATGTGCATCCGCCAATTTTTGGATCGGGACAAAGCGACCGTTCCCGAATTGAGCTGCTTCCTCCATGAGTTTTGCATCTCTTTCACGGGTTTGGATTCCGACAACTGAAAAGACAATACCGTCTTTTGCGTACTTTTTGACTGTTTTCTGATAATCTTCCGAATCCTTATTAAAAGCACCGTCTGTAATAATAATCACCATATTGGTTTTGTTCGGATCGTAATTTTTCATGACTTCCTTATATCCCAATTTGATTCCTTTTCCACCCGCTGTCATCCCGATAGGTTTCAGGCCTGAAATGGATTTTTGTAATTCGGCTTTGTGCTCTCCTGAAGTGGGAGCCTGGAATACTTCCGCCGAACTGGCATATGTGACCAAGCCCATTTTATCCTGTGGGCGAAGCTTACTTACCAATTGGTTGAGAGAATATTTCATTAAGTTCATTTTTTCGCCCATTTTCATGGAACTTGAAATATCCAGTACAAAAATCACATTTACATCTTTGAAATAAGATCCATCGAAGTTTTCAGCTGGAATCGACACCAATTCAGGTAAAACCTTTTGTGTTACGGTGTCAACACTTTCGTTTGCCATTTGTTCGTTCAGCTTTTCCTGTGCTTCCTGTAGAGGTAATTGCTGAGCTGTTTCAACAGGTTCAGGCTCAGGTTCTTTTGCAGGTACAGGTGGATCATAAGCCGTATTTTGGTATAAAGGAATCGTAATTTCAGAAATCTCCGGACCTACATAAACACCTGCTTCTTTGGTTAAATAACCTTCCCGGCTGACTAAAAAATAAAAGAATCCCGGTGGCAATGTTTCGGTGAATTTTCCTAATCTCCCGGTAATCCATGTACCACTTGGCTCTCCGTTATGAATGATGCTTACTGTCGATTTTGAAAGCGGTGCTTTTGTTACCTTGTCGATTGTAATAATTGTTAGTTCACTTGATGCAGTTGATTTAGCAGGAATTGCATTGAAATCGGGACATTTTGTAAGGTAATTATCATCAGGAAGATCTTCGGTAACATTTCCGGCCAGGCGATAAATAACCGGATTTGCCTGGTCGCTCATATATAGTTTCAAGACATAATCGAAATTTCCTTTTTTAGAAGGGTTGACCTGGATTCGAAGCTGAACGGTTGAAAGTGGCTCGATGAGGTCGGAAGTCAGGCGATAGGTTACTTCCGGGCTATGTTCTACACGGAGAATGTATACTTTGTCGTTAGCAGGATTTCCGATATTCAGATCAATGTAGCGTTTGGATCGTGCATTAATCTCTCCGTATTCCAGATAATCTTCGGAATTGGATTGTTGTCCGTGAGCAGATCCACAGAGTAATAACACAAAAATGACCGCTAAAATTCTCATATTCGATAGAATAGTCTAAAATACAATAAATCCTCCTTACAAGAAAAATGCCTGTTTCGGAATAGAAGTCATTTCAGGTGAAAAGTTACAGGAGTTGTATCGTTGATTTAGTTGTCAGAAGCGATTATTGAGTGATTGTTTTGAATAATGGAGGATGGGTGGGGAGTAGTGGTGAGTTTGTAA
>CBFGPJ010000526.1:0-2682 GCA_965650615.1 uncultured Fluviicola sp.
GTTTGAAGACCGCATCAATGTGATCGGGTACGATTGGAAAACCTATGATTTTGATAACGGGACCTATGTTGTAAGCAGCAACCGTACCTTCGTGGTGAAGACCATTTTGGGACGTTATTATAAATTGCGCTTCATTGATTATTACGATGCAAATGGTGTAAAAGGTGCTCCGAAATTCGAATTGCAGGAGTTGATACCATGAATAAATTTACCAAACAGTAGGGGTGCGATTAATCGCGCCCCTACTGTTTTATATCACTGATTTCATAATAAAAAAGTAACTTTGCCGCAAATTCAGTTACAATGGCTCAGAAACCGGCAATTCCAAAAGGAACAAGAGATTTTCTACCTGATGAGGTAGCTCGCCGTACATATATTTTCGATACGATCAAGTCTGTATTCAAAAACTACGGGTTTGCACCGATCGAAACACCTTCTTTTGAACTTTCCACTACCTTATTGGGGAAATATGGAGAAGAAGGAGATCGTTTGATTTTCCGCATTTTGAATTCGGGAGAAAAAATGAAAAAGGCAGATTTGGAAGCCTTACAATCTGAGAACCTGGCGCGTTTTGCAAATTCCCTTGCTGAAAAAGCATTGCGCTACGATCTGACGGTTCCTTTTGCACGTTTTGTGGTGCAGCATCAGAACGAGTTGTCTTTTCCGTTTAAACGATACCAGATCCAACCGGTTTGGAGAGCAGATCGTCCGCAACATGGCCGTTACCAGGAGTTTTACCAGTGCGATGCCGATGTGGTTGGTTCGGATTCCCTATTGTATGAAGTAGATTTTGTTCAGATTTTCGACCAGGTATTGACGAATCTTCAAATTCCCGGATTTACGATCATGATCAATAACCGCAAAATCCTTTCGGGAATTGCAGAGGTTTCCGGTGAAAGCAGTAAGCTGATTGATATTACAGTTGCTATCGACAAGCTGGATAAGATCTGTGAAGAAGGAGTAGTGAAAGAACTGAAAGAAAAAGGTGTTTCCGACAAAGCTATTGAGATTATTTCACCGTTGTTCAAAATGAACGGAAGTAACGAAGTGCGTTTGGACCAAATGAAATCCTTTTTAAAAGATTCGGAAATCGGGTTGAAGGGAATCGAAGAGTTGGAATTCGTACTAAACCAAACCAAAGAATTGGGCTTGGAACGCGCTGAAGTGGTCTTCGACGTAACACTTGCCCGCGGATTGAATTACTATACCGGAGCTATTTTCGAAGTGAAAGTACACGATGTAAAAATGGGATCGATCTGTGGTGGTGGCCGCTATGATGATCTGACCGGTTTATTCGGACTGTCTGGACTATCCGGAGTTGGAATTTCTTTCGGTGCAGACAGAATCTACGATGTATTGAATGAATTGAACCTGTATCCGGAAGATACAAACGCGGGTTTGACCTTGTTGTTTGCGAATTTCGGTGAGAAGGAAGCAGCATATTGCATGAAATTGAGCAAGAAATTGCGTCAGAACGGAGTGGATTGTGAAGTATATCCGAGTGCTGCCAAAATGCAAAAACAATTCAAGTATGCCGATAACCGAAAGGTAAAATACGTTGCATTGATCGGTGAAGATGAACTGAATAAAGGTTTGTTGCAGATTAAGAACATGGAATCGGGTGAACAGAAAGCATTGACTGAAACAGAATTGCTTCAATTTTTTAAAGCTTAAATTAAGATGGACCATTTTATCATAGATAATCAATGGGTTTCTTTGGAGAAACTCGACGAAATACTGGCATCGAACGCGCAAATTGCGATCAGTGAAGATGCAAAAGCAGCAATTGTAAAATGCCGTACTTACCTGGATGAGAAGGTGGCGAAAAGTGATCGGCTGATCTACGGAGTGAACACGGGGTTCGGAAGTTTGTGTGATACTGCAATTTCTTCCGAAGATTTGGAGCAATTGCAACGAAATTTAGTACTCTCTCACGCTTGTGGAATGGGTGAACGCGTTCCGGAAGAAATTGTGAGAAGGTTATTGATCCTGAAAGTTATGGGACTTTCTCATGGTGCATCAGGCGTGCAGTTGGAAACAGTAGAACGTTTGGTTTTCTTCTACAACAATCACATTCACCCGGTAGTTTTCCAGCAAGGGAGTTTGGGAGCATCCGGAGATTTAGCTCCGTTGGCGCACCTGGTATTGCCGATCTTAGGAGAAGGAACCGTACTATTCGAAGGAAAAGAATACACTTCGAAAGAAATCAATGAGCGTTTTGGTTTACAGCCGATTGCTTTGCGGTCGAAAGAAGGATTGGCCTTATTGAATGGAACACAGTTTATGTCAGGATACGCTTCTTACGCGATCTCACATGCGCGCAAGTTGTGGAAACAGTTCAATGAAGTAGCCGCTATTTCGCTGGACGGTTACGATGGTCGAAAAGAACCGTTCGGAGTGCAGGTAAACGAGATTCGCAACCAGGTCGGCCAGATTAAAACCGCAGAGATCTTCAGAAATCTATTGGCTGATAGTGAATTAGCAAACCGGGAGAAAGCACACGTTCAGGATCCTTATTCGTTCCGTTGTATTCCACAGGTACATGGAGCTTCTTATGATACGATCGAACATTGCGCAACGATAGTAGAACGCGAGATTAATGCAGTAACGGACAATCCAACCGTTTTTCCGGATGACGATATCGTGGTTTCAGCCGGAAATTTCCACGGGCAACCACTTGCT
>CBFGPJ010000527.1:0-2673 GCA_965650615.1 uncultured Fluviicola sp.
CATTTTATCATGATTACCGTTTTTGATGATGAAGAGCGCATTTTTGCTGCTATCCAGGCGGGAGCGAGCGGTTACCTGCTGAAAGATGAATCCATTGCAAACCTGCATTCGGCTATCGATAATGTATTGGAATTCGGAGCAGCACCCTTGGCCCCGGCAATTGCAAAAAAGGCTTACAACTTCATTCAAAATCAACCCGGGGAAGTTTCAACGCAGGAAACAACGCCTCTGAGTTCCCGCGAAATGGATATCCTGAATTGCCTGGCACAAGGAAAAAGTTATACCACGATCGCGGATGAATTATTTATCAGTCCCCATACTGTGCGTAAGCATATGACTAACATCTATGAAAAACTGCATGTTAATTCCAAAGTGGAAGCTGTTCGTTTGGCAATGCAGAAGAAGTGGGTCTAGGGGAATTATCGATTATGAATGAAGAAAAATTATCAAGAGTTCTAAATCTTGATAATTGATAATTAAATTAAAATCCACTGAACTCCTTGGGCACTGATTTCATTATACATATACTCTTGCCATCTCCTTTTATGGTCGAAATAATCCGGTCTAATTCAGAAGCCAGTATTAAATCAGTGTAGTGAATTTTTTATTTGGCCCTTATGCTGAAAATTATAGTAATCAAATAAATGGAGCGAAAAAAAGCATTCCTTGTTTGAGTTCGATTCAGCCTTAGCTGATCGGACGAGTTTTGAATGCTTTCGCGCAATGCCATGTAGATTACAGATTTTCGAATACAGGCCTAGACTTTTGGCTCCACCTTTTTGGCAATGAAGAGCCAGCAGTGACTGGTGAAGACGAGGACTTTGCCTGATAAAGGCAAATAAGTCTGAGGTAAGGTGGAATTCGTTAGAATCCACTGAACTCTTTCGGACATTGATAGCGTCGTCTCATGCTTTTACTGTTCACATTTTTGGAGAACAACACCTTGGTAGGAATTTCAAATAAGAGTGAAAGTTCATGGCTCCCATAACTGCTTGTCTTCAGGCGGGAAATCGTCATGTCAAAATTGTATGTTACACGCCACAAAGTTTCATATTTGGTGCGCAGGTTCAAGCCAAGCGTAAAAATAAAGGAATCATATTGTTTGAAACTCATGGCAGCCGTTCGATTCCGCATCCAGATCCCGATGATAAACGGTTGACTGATGAAATTACTTCCGACACTGAATGTTCTGAATTCATTCTGCATTTCGTAGACAACTCCCGGGGAAACCACAAACTCATTGAAAAGCAGATTGGAAGATGCATGGAATACCAATTTGAAAGGCAATTTATCACCATCGGCGAGAAAAGCGTCCTTTGGTTGGGATAAATGATGAATTGCTCCACCCAATGTAGCATTGAAGCGCTTGAAGGAATTACTTTGTTTACGGCTGGAACCGTTAAAACGGGCAACCAATCCTGCACTGAAATCGGCATAGGAAACACTGTTGTAATTAGGCCTGTTAAAGCTGCTTTCCTTGATCTTTCCCATGGTTTCATCCAGCTGGTCCGAGAAAGTGAGTTTGGACCAATCGATATTCTTGTTGACAAATCCACCGCTTACTCCGGCCTGGAGTATAAAATTTTTCGTGTCGACCGGTCGGTAAGAATAATTCAGGTAAGCACCGGCTGTTCTCAAAAGAGCTTCACCGCCCACGTCCGAATAGGCCATGATTCCAAGTCCCATCTTGTACATGGTTTGTGCTTCGGCTGAAAAGGAGAAGGTGTTGAATCTTCCCGGAATCGGCCCCCACAAAGAACGGGCATTCAGCCTGACGGCAATACCATTATTTACCGCGGTCATGGAAGGGTTGTAATAGATCGGGTTATTGTAGAACTGTGAGAAGTTGGGATCTTGTCCGTAAACACTTCCTGCAGCAATTATCACTATGAATAAAATCAGTTTCCTCATCACTTAGCGTATTACAGTTACGGTTCCCGATCGTTTGATCTTACCCTTCGGATATTCCTTTCCTTCCCAAACATCCGCATTTTTGAAAGTAGCGCTTGCTTTCCAAACGTATGCGTCCTGTTGCACCGGTTCACCACGATAAGTTCCATCCCAGTATTCGGTTGGTCTTCCGTTTTCATCCAATGCAGTTGTCGACCAGATCAGGTTGCCCCAATCGTCGTAGATCAATAATTCGAATTCCTTCATATTGACTCCCTTCGGAACGAAGTTCGCCACTTCAAAGTCCGTATGTCCGGGACTCATGGCATTTGGAATGAACAATCCGTGGAAGAAATCCACCGTAATGGTTTTTACAAGCGTATCCGCACAACCATAGATCGTACTGGCAATTAACGTGACATTGAAATCTCCGTCTTCTTCATAACGGATTCGCGGATTTTCATCAGAGGATCCGGTTCCGTTTCCAAATTCCCAGGAATAGTAATCAGCCAAACTACTTAGATTGGTGAAGTCGACAATTCCGCTTAGCGGTTCCGGGCCTTCAACATTGGTATAGCTGAAATCTGCAGTTGGTTGAGGTAATACTGTGATAACTGTTCCGGAAGAAACGGTGTCATTACAGCCTCCGTTTCCATAAGCAATGAGTGTTACCGGATACGTTCCGCTTACTGCAAATGATGTCTCAACCGGATTCTGGGTCAGGATAGTACCATTGCCTAAGAACCAGGATACTGAATTCGCAAATTGGGTATTGGCTTGCAA
>CBFGPJ010000528.1:0-2669 GCA_965650615.1 uncultured Fluviicola sp.
TCCAAAATCCATAACATCGGTCGATGAGATACTTTTTTGGAGTACACATACAACATGACCAGGATCACAATAGCAGCACCGTGACTGGCCAAACCACCTTCCCAAACTTTAAAAATCGACATGGGATGATCAAAATATCCTTCTTCAAATTGCCCCTTGGCATTAAATCCGTCGTGATAAGGCCCGTAGAAAAACACATGTCCCAAACGTGCACCGATGATGGTTGCAGGAACCACATACAGCAATAACTTGTCCAGGTATTTTTCTGAAATGCCCTCGGATTTGAACATTCTTTTGATAACATAATATCCGAAGATCATTCCTCCTACGAACAACAATCCGTATAAGTTCGGGGTAGACCATCCATCCACTAATTGTGAATCTACCTTCCAGTCAATTGCTAATTCCACGTGTTTGATTTTGTTGGTCGAAGATAATTGTTTTATTGATTCAATTTCTGCAATAAATGCTCCGCTCTTCCTTTTTTGAATATTTTATTGCTGTTATCCTGGCCTTTTCTCAGCGCTTTTTGCTCTTCAAAAGAAAGATGAATAATCTCCTGGCATTCAGGTGTACAACAACTTTCGTATTTCGCATTGCATTTTTCACACTGAATGAACAGCAAATGGCATGCTTCATTGGCACAATTTACATGCACGTCAGCGGGTTCTCCGCATTGATGACAATTTGAAACGATATCATCCGTGATTCGTTCTCCACGTCGTTCATCAAATACAAAGTTCTTACCTATGAACCGATTTTCAAGGCCTTGTTCCTTGCATTCATTTGCATACTTGATGATCCCGCCTTCCAACTGATGAACATTCTTAAATCCACGGTGCTTGAACCATGCAGATGCTTTTTCACATCGAATTCCACCGGTACAATACATCACGATGTTTTTATCTTCGTTTCCCTTCAGGTAAGCGTCTTCAATTATTGGTAACGATTCACGAAAGGTGTCTACATCGGGAAGAATTGCTCCTTTGAAATGCCCCACTTCATGTTCGTAATGATTTCTAAAGTCGATTAGAATGGTATCCGGGTCTTGCGTCAAAGCATTGAATTCTTCTGCTTTCAAATGTTTCCCGATATCTGTTACGTCAAACGATTCATCGGACAAACCATCTGCCAGGATCTTATTACGGACTTTTACCTTCAATTTCAGGAACGGAAATTCTGCACCTTCTTCTTCCACTGCGATATTCAATCGAACACCGTCCAGGAAATCGATGGAATACAGATCCGTACGAAAAGCATTCAAGCGATCGGTTGGTACCGAGATTTGCGCATTAATCCCTTCATTGGCAACATAAATACGCCCAACAACCTGAAGGTTATCCAATAATTGATATAAGTAATCTCTGAAAATTTGAGGATTGGCAATTTTTGCATACTTATAGAAAGAGATCGTCACAAACTCGTGACCTGCCTCGCGCAATTTTTGCTCTAATTCCTCTTTACTAAATGTGTTCCACAGTTGCATGCTATGTTTGTTTTTGTAAAAAGTTTCACAGCGCCTATGCCATAGCTTCAGCGCCGGCACAAAGATATTAAGATATTAGGACTTCAGGATATTAAGACTTTAAACTTTTTATAAAAAAACGAAACTCTGAACACCTTTCGGCACTCAGAGTTTCAAGTTTAAACCTAACCCCGCTAATTCTATCTGGCTTTAGCAAGCCGTACCTAAAACACATCTATTACAGTTACCACACTGTAAGATGATTCATGTACGAAGGGAATTGCGTTTTGGATTTTATGAAGAACAAATTCCTAATTCCTAATTCCTAATTCCTAATTCCTAATTCCTAATTCCTAATAATCAATTCATCTTTTTTATTATCTTAAGTAAGAAATGCTATTCACATGAAAGGAAATATTATTCAAGAAAAAAGCTTTGACTTCGCAGTACAAATTGTAGAAACCTATAAATACCTGGCTTTCGAGAAGAAAGAATTCGTCTTGTCAAAACAACTTTTACGTTCAGGAACATCAATTGGTGCTAACATCTCCGAAGCAATTCGGGGCCAATCTTCAAAAGATTTTATTCATAAACTTCAAATCTCAAGAAAAGAGACCAATGAGACTCTTTATTGGTTAAAACTGCTTGAAACAACACAGTACCTGCAACAGGAAATTGCAATGAAACTTATTCAAGGTTGTGAAGAGCTACTAAAAATCCTAACATCGATTATTAAAACTTTGGAAATCAAGGTGAAATAATTCTGAATAAGCCAATTAAGATCAACATTCGTAATTCGTAATTCGTAATTCGTAATTCGTAATTCGTAATTCGTAATTCGTTATGTTTTTCGCTTCTGCTTCTTCGCGGCCGGGAACAAAATATTGTTCAGGATCAATCGATATCCAGGTGAATTCGGATGTAAATTCAGATCGGTTGGTGGATCCCCTACTTTGTGCTGGAAATCTTCAGGATCATGACCTCCGTAAAATGTCCAGGTTCCCTGGCCCAATTCACCGTGAATGTAACGAGCAGTATTCAATGCTTTGTTTTCGCCCATCACCAGAACATTTGATTTGATCAAATCACGTCTGAAATCAGTTGTCTGTCCCATGAAACCATCAATCACATCGGTATGGCATTGCGTCAACATTGCCGGAACAACATCCCATTTAGCTGAAAAATCAAACAAGGTAAACTTATC
>CBFGPJ010000529.1:0-2669 GCA_965650615.1 uncultured Fluviicola sp.
GCCCCTAAAATGATCGCGATAATTGCGGGTTGAATACCGTAAATGAATGGTTTCACTTGAGGTAATTGGCCAAACTCTTTGTAAATCCAGGCAAATATACCTGTAATACATACAGCAGGAAGAATAAAACACATCCCCGCTACGATCAAACCCTTCCAACCTGCCTTTTCACGGCCAATATGTATTGCCATTTCTGTGCTATTTGGTCCAGGAATCAGGTTGGTTGCCCCCACCAAATCGAGAAAGTGTTGTTCAGTGAACCATTTTCTTTTTCGCACAACCTCTTCCTGCATCATGGAAATATGGGCCGCCGGACCACCAAATCCGATAATCCCCAGTTTAAGGAATAATCCCGCAACCTCCTTCAGGTTATTTCCCTTTTCATGCTTCATCAGGTTCTTATGACTTAGTCTGTTCCGGAATTGCCGGAAGAAACCATTTTTTAAATTCCAAAATTAAACCATTCGTGATTTTAAAAGGGAATTTTCTAAGTGTTTATTGGAACATCCGGATTCGTTATTCAATTTTCCTCTATACCCAAAACCCATCTCTACTCTTAAAATGGCATGACAGGCTGATTTTGAGCAAAATAGCAAAGTGCAAAAGAATCAGGAGTAAAATGAAAACTAAGCTGATTGAAGATTTGCATCAGATTGTAACAAATCCGGATCTCTCTCATTCTCAATTCGGACAAAAAGAGCATGGGTTTAAAAAAATGTGCGTGCATAGGGACTTGCAAAGTTAGTTTTTAAACATAAAAAATTAGGCCTGATCTCTAAAATGTCAGTATCTTTGTGCCCTACAAATGGAGAAAATAATGATTAGAAGGATGACATATTATTCCTTTCATGTGTCTGAGTTGGTTTATCTTATGCAAATGAAGAAAGAATTCAAGCAATTCAAACCTTCAGAGCACCGCTTGACAGATTTATCACACTCCACAGATGATTTAAGTTATTGCTACGAAGCACTTAAAAAGGTTTCGCGATCTTTTGCTGTCGTGATTCAGCAATTACCGGATGATCTGAAAAACCCTGTTTGTTTGTTTTACCTTGTTTTGCGGGGTCTTGATACCATTGAAGATGACATGAACATCGACAATGCTGTCAAAAAAGACATGTTACTTTCATTTGCCGACCGCATAAACAAAGAAGAGTTTATCCTTGAAGACGTTGGAGATACCGAAGATTACCGGGACCTAATGCTTCATTTTGATAAAGTAATTCGTGAATATCAAAAGCTTGGTCCTGAATACAAAGAAGTTATTACCGAGATAACCAATGAGATGGCAATCGGGATGAATAAGTATGCGCATGAAACCGTTGAATGTTATAAAGACTGGGACGATTATTGTTATTACGTTGCCGGATTGGTTGGAATAGGTTTGAGCAGATTGTTTCTTGCCTCAAAATTAGAGACAAGTCCGAAGCTTTCTGACAAAAACCTCAGTAATGAAATGGGACTGTTCTTGCAAAAAACAAACATCATTCGTGATTTTGCGGAAGATTTGGAACAAGGACGTATTTTCTGGCCGGAGGAATCCTGGAAAAATAAAGCAAATACATTGACCGAATTGCAAGCAGATGAGAAAAACGGACTTGCTGCGCTGAATGAAGTGGTACTCAATGCACTTGGACATGTTCCGGCTTGTTTGGAGTTCTTGGAATGTCTGGACAATCAGAAAATTTTCCGTTTTTGTGCCATTCCGCAATTGATGGCAATTGCAACGCTGAAAGAGTTGTATAATAATCCCCAGGTCTTACACCAAAATGTAAAGATCAGAAAAGGGAAAACCGCTAAATATTTTATTTCAATTCAGGACTTTAGCAGTACGAAAAAAGAATTTATCTCTATTCTTGACAGTTTGGAGAAAAAAGATAATACAGGTAAAATTAAATCAATATTAGCCAAAATTCAACGATGAGCACAGGTGAATTTGATATCATAGTGATTGGTGCCGGAGTTGCCGGAGGAGTATTTGCAGCTTCCCAACCCGCGAGCACGCGCATTCTTGTTGTAGAGCGCGACCTTACAGAACCGGATAGAATTATCGGGGAATTAATGCAGCCGGGAGGAATTCAGGCCCTGAATGAACTGGGGCTCGGTCATTTACTGGAAGGAATCGACGCGCAGGAAGTCAACGGATATAATCTGATCAAGGGTAATGACCGGTTCACTATCCACTATGATGAAGTACAAAAAGGAATCAAGGGAATTGGTTTGAGAAACGGAAAGTTCCTGACAAATATTCGAAAAGAACTTGAAAAAAGAGAGAATATTACCTTAGTTCAGGGAAACGTTACCCAAATCCTGGAGGACAATAACACCATTATCGGTGTAAGTTATACACAGGAAGATGGAACGAGTATCTCACAATACGCAAAATTAACCATCGTTTGTGATGGGCCAATGTCTGTGTTGCGTGATAAGTTGAGTAAAGTAAACAAAAAGGTTACGTCCTATTTCATGGGATTGGTTCTGAAAGATTTGGAATTGGAGTTTCCTTCTTATGGCCACATGATCGTTACGGGTGATTTTCCAATCCTTGTTTACCCGATTCACACCAATGCTTATCGGATCTTAATTGATTATCCCGGTGGAAAAGCTCCCAAAATGGGTAAAAAATCCATTGAACGATTGAAGGAATCAGTGGTAAAAATATTACCTGA
>CBFGPJ010000530.1:0-2668 GCA_965650615.1 uncultured Fluviicola sp.
TACAAAATAAGGTAACAGCACTGCCAGCATTCCTTTTAAAATATCTATCGTAAGAACAACCCTACCTGCTTTTTTTCCAAGTACACGAAACGTATTTGTTGCTCCCGCATTCTTACTTCCGTGTTCTCTTACATCTAAATCATATTTTGCACGACCTACCCAAACTGCTGTTGGTATTGATCCTAAAAAATATGCAGGTATGGCCCATAAAAAATCAGTCCAGTTCATTATTCAAAAATAGCATTTAGTTTGCCTAAATACACGCTATTTGTTGAGATTTGATATAAGAAACTTTTCGATTTACGTTTATCTTCCTTGATTGCATTGATGGAATTCGCAAGTTCTGAATCACTTGTAATAATATTCAGCGTTCCGTCTCTTTTCAACATCGCATAATCCAATAGGTAATCCGGTCCTCCCGGAACTTGCATCATTAGCGTAAAATGGTCACCGTTTTGGGAATAGATCTGTTCAAATGCTGCACGGAAAACAACTTGTCTCATCACCGGTTTTCCATACAAGTTCACGATTGCAGCTCCTTCCAGGCTCGACATCAAACCGCGAATATCTTTCGACATCGGGATATTTTTCAAGTGAACTCCGGTGATTACGATCGATTTTTCCATCTCATCCGGTAAACGCTTCACTTTCTTGTCTTCAGACAGGGTGTAATCCGATTTGATCTTATCTGCCGTTTTACGATCACCCCACATCAACAAAGCTTGTTCGATATTCGTTGTTTCGAATGACAATGGTTTTGACCCTTCGTAATCCACAATTCGTTGGCCTACGCTTTCCCAAACTCCTCTGTCCATCGGGAAATTCAGTTTCAGGGTTGCATTCACATCGGTTTGTCCGCTTTGCTGGTTGTAGGAAACCATTCCGATCGCATCCACTGTGATATCACCGTAATCCATTCCCATGTTGATCTTTCCTTCTCCGTTCATCGCACAGCTTTCCGTATGTAATGAGAGAAAATTACCCGGCTCGTTGCGGTTCAACAATTTCTCTTTCGGTCCGATCTGGAACTCTTTAGCGGTAAAATCATATTGCAGTACTCCGGTTGCAGTAATGAAGATCGGATCATTCGGATCTTCCAGGGAAGAAAGGAAAGTCGGATATAAACGGATCGAATCTTTCTGACGCGAATCTCTCCAGACAATTCCGGCTGCAATAGCTTGTCCGTCCAGCGTTTTCATATTCGGTGTAACCGGGATCTGGATATTCTTCGGATCAATTTCTGCCGAGAACGACATCCAGCTCTTCGCAAACTTCTCACAATTGTGGTTAATTCGCGTTGCACCGCTAAAGCTGATCAACGGATTAGCTGCTTTAATTTTCATCGGACCGTAGTAATCAAAATACTTATTCAGTTTAAATCCGGCCTCACTTTTCACCGTTCCGGTTGCAACGGTCTGCGAAGTTGAATCCACACCGATCTTATCCATATGGATTAGTGTCTTTACAGAATCCGCATCGTAATACGGATAATCTCCTTCTGCCGTATATTTTCTTCTTGCGGCAATCGTTGTATTTGCATTTAAGAAAGTATGGTATTTCGTAACGTAGTTGGCTACGATCTTCGAATTCAAAAGCGGATCCATTACGGCATTCTTGTGAATGGTCACTTTTGCGCTATCCGGGTAAATACGCGCATCCGCCACATCAATGAAGGTGGTATTCGAACAATACAATACTTTTTTCTTCATCGAGAATTTGACTTTCGGTGCAGCAAACTGCAAGGAATCCTGGTCCGGATGAATTGAGAACATGTTCGGCTGTGCCAGGTTCAAATCGGTGTTGATATTGATATCCCCTGAACTGCTTGCACCACCTTTTTTAGACAATTCCATTTCATCCTGATCCATCAACCAGGTAAAAAGGTCCACTTTCGCGGCGTATTTGATTACCGGGAAAATCTTCAATTCTTCCCCGTCATTGGACTTAAAGTCTCCTTTACGGTCCTTGAAGGAAATATGTGCATTGACGTTATTGGACGAGAATGCGAGCGGACTTTCCCCTTCTTCCGGGTATGGATTCTTCAGCTGGAAGACCGAGGTATCGGAATCGATATCGTAACGTTTAAACTTAAAGGCATCAGATCCAATACTTGCTTTCTGCATGGAAATAATTCCGTATCCGGTCATTCCTGTCGGTTGAACGATAGCCGTTCCGTTCAGTTTGGCTTCCCCGTTAAAGAAAGTCAATTCATTCTCCTGAGTGGATGAAGCTTTTAATACATTTTGTCGCGGAACATAGGTAATGAATGCATCCGGAGATTTCACATCCGGAAACTGAACACCTGCTTCAACCGGTTTGTTCTCAAATTTGGCATATCCGAGTGTTGAATCGGGCAAAAAGGTAAAGGCTTTCGAATCGGAAATGGATTGAATGAAGTTAATCACTCCGGCTCCCTGCAATCCGTTATTTGACAAAACGATCTTGTTTTTGTACATCGCTTTTGTACCGTAGAAAACATGCCCTTCCGGTGGTGCAACCGTACTGAATCCAAGCGAATAATCCGGCATGATCTTCAAATCTTCTTTGATCACCGGGAAAATCCCCGCAGAAACCAATTCTCCTTTCAAACGGAACGATTTTTCAGCAAAATTATCCAAACTATCCATTTCAAAAGGAAGACAGGTATAGTAGAAACGCGCAGAATCAT
>CBFGPJ010000531.1:0-2661 GCA_965650615.1 uncultured Fluviicola sp.
ATGTCACCAATCCGTTTGCGCCTCCGTATTCATCCACCACAATTGCCATGTGCATTTTCATATCCTGAAATTCCTTCAGCAAATCGTCGATTTTTTTGTTTTCAGGAATAAAGTACGGTTTTCTCAATAAGGCTTTCCAGTCAAACAATTCATTATTGATGTAAGGAAGTAAATCTTTGATGTACAGGATTCCCGTTACATTGTCGAATGTACTTTCATGGATCGGAATGCGTGAATATCCTGCGTCCAGAACAACATCCAATACTTCCTGAAAACTCGCTTCATTGGGAATGGTTACAATATCCAGGCGGGATTTCATGATTTGTTTCACCTCCGTATTCCCGAATTTGATGATTCCCTCCAGGATCCGGTGTTCATCTTCATTATCCGAATCTTCCTTAGTTAAGGCCAAAGCATGTTCCAGATCATCTGTTGACAGGTTTATTCCTCTTTTCTTTGCTCTGCGGTTGATCAGGTTGGTTCCGTTAACCAATAACCAACGTAACCAGGAGAAAGGAGGGAGCAGGTTGATAAAGGTAAGCGGACCGGCCATAAATCGGGCGGTAGATAAGGTGTTTCGGGAAGCATATAATTTAGGGGCAACTTCACCGAGCAACAGCAAAAATGTAGTAATCCCTACAACTTCGATCAAAAAACGGATTGTATTCGGTTTATCGGAATCGGGGAAGAATTGATTGATCACTTCCGTTGAAAGGATGATAATACAAACGTTAACAAAATTGTTCGTAATCAGGATTGTTGCCAGTAGATCCTTCGGTTTTGAAAGAAGTTTCAGAATTGCTTTTGAGCTTCTTGATTGGTCGTCTTCGAGGTTTTTCTTTTCCGTGGGACCTAGCGCGAAGAAAGCCACTTCTGAAGCAGATACCAATGCGGAACAGGCAATTAAAACAAAAATAACGATCAGTGAAATAACGTGGTCAGATACATTGAATCCCGCCTGAATACTGACGGGAATGACATCTGAGCTTAATTCGGGGATACTATCCATAATTAAAATGGCAAATCATCATTGGGACTGATATCCAAATTCATCGGGCTTGGATTCTGAGGAGTTTCTGTCGGGTAGGGAGGAGTTGTCGATCCCATCGGTTTTTCCTGTTCGTTTCGGGGAGTTAAAATCGTCAATTCATCTGCAACAACTTCAGTTGTATAACGAGTTGCACCGCTTTGGTCCGTCCATGAACGCGTTTTCAGTTTTCCTTCGATATATACTTTGATTCCTTTACGTACGTATTTTTCCACGACTTCAGCCAATCCTCTCCAGGCAACAATGTTATGCCAATCGGTATTATCTTTACGTTCGCCGGTTGTTCTGTCAACATAAGTTTCGGAGGTTGCAATCGGGAAGCTGGCAACTACTGTTCCGTTTTCCAAACGTCTGACTTCCGGGTCTTTCCCTAAATTTCCGATTAAAATAACCTTGTTTACGCTACCTGACATAATTTATGCTTGTTTATACAGACATAAAGTTACGAATTCTTATATGAATTGAAAATGTAATCCCGATAATTATCGGGATGAGAATTTAAAAGTTGGATACCGGTTTTCACTTTTCAACTATTACATTGTCCATTTTCAATTCGGAATTTGACATTCATAATTCGGAATCAGACTCAAGGTATTTCTCCATCAATCTGTGGATCGGATAATCATGTAACTGGCTTTTATCAATGAATTTGAAGTTCAATCCTTCAATTTCCGATTCAGCTGTCTTATAAAAATAAGCATAGATATGCTGATGACTTAAAATGTGTTTGGTTTGGTAACAAAGACTCGCAGAGTCCCTGAATTCAGAAGGAATTGAGTCATTTTTACTTTCAATGAGCGGGAATTCATACAATTTCTCCCAAACGTCTTTTCCGGTACGCTGATCCAAAGCAATTTCCGGGCCTTTTTCAATGTGTAAGTAGTGAAAATACCGTTTCCGGACTTTCGTTTTCCCTTTCTTTACAGGAAGTTTTTTGATCGATTCAGGATTAAATGCAGATGCACAACTTTGGTTCAGGACACAGGAATCACAATCCGGATTATTGGGGGTACATTGTATGGCTCCGAACTCCATAATTGCCTGGTTGAACAGGGCAGGATCACTTGCCGGAATCAACGAATCTGCCAATTCCTGGAATGTTTTCTTCCCTTTTCCGATATCGATTGGTTCGTCAATACCATAATAACGGCTCAAAACACGATACACATTTCCATCCACCACCGCATGTGGCAAATCGAATGCAAAAGAGGAAATGGCAGCAGCGGTATATGGACCAATTCCTTTTAGCTGAATGATCTCTGAATATGTATTTGGAAATTCACCGCCAAATTCATCCCGGACTTGCTGGGCTGTTTTATGCAAATTCCGCGCCCGGGAATAATAACCCAATCCTTGCCAAAGTTTCAAAACGGATGCTTCATCTGCATCTGCGAGTTGGTTCAGAACGGGGTAATTTTCGATAAATTTAAGGTAGTAATTCATCCCCTGATCAACTCTTGTTTGTTGCAAAATGACCTCCGATAACCAGATGAAATAGGGGTTTTTCGTGTCTCTCCAAGGGAGCTCACGTGCATTTAGTCTGTACCAATCGCTTATTAGTAGAACAAAATCAGCCATTTAGGGAAAAAATTGATAATTTTTAAAAATAAAGC
>CBFGPJ010000532.1:0-2659 GCA_965650615.1 uncultured Fluviicola sp.
ACAAAGAGGTGTTCTTGAAAAACAACGTGCAGTTCAAAATGAACGGGACCGGATTGCATATGATATGCATGATGACTTGGGAAGCGGTTTGACCAAGATTTCGTATTTGAGTAAAGAAGCAATTCGTAAAACAGAGAATCGTGCAGAGATCGATCGGATCAATGAAACATCTCTTGAATTGGTCAAAAACATGAGCGAATTGATTTGGGCCATGAAGGTGGAGAATGATTCATTGGCCGACCTGATGAGTTATTTACGGCATTATGCCATGGAGTATTTTGATGTCAACAAAATTGATGTTCAAATGGAATTGGATGAATTTCCGGAAGATCAGCAGATTTCAGGTGAAATTCGAAGACAGGTCTTTTTGATCTTCAAGGAAGCGTTGCATAATATTGTAAAGCATGCTGAAACGGAACGTGTTTTCATTCGGATTGAGGTAAAAGGACAACTGCGTATCCTAATTCGTGATTACGGAAAAGGATTGAAAAACAATCCGGAAAACCATCGCTCAGGAAATGGAATGAAGACCATGCAGGAACGCACGAGAAGATTACACGGAAAAATGGAATTGAAGAACAGTGATGATGGGGTAGAGTTGATTTTTGAAATACCTCTTGATAATTGAAAAATCAACCGTTTGTTTCATTGTTCCTGAACTATCAAAGTGCTTAATTTGTAAGGGAAATGATTGGTGTTTGCATCATAGAAGATATAGTGGATATCCAGCAGGGGTTGCGTTCGGTAATTGAAAGCGATGAGCGTCTGCATTGGATTCGTTCTTTCGAAACGGCGGAAGAAGCAATTGAGTGGATTCCCAAACTAAAACCCGATGTGGTTATAACAGATATCAATTTGCCTGGAAAAAATGGCATTGACTGTGTGTTTGAACTAAAGAACCTGGATGCAGGGATTCAGTTTATTATGTTCACGATCTATGAAGATAATGACCAGGTGTTTGAAGCTTTGAAAGCCGGTGCTACCGGGTACATCCTGAAAAATACCGCACCTGAAAAGATTGTTGAAGCAATTCTTGAATTATATGATGGCGGAAGCCCGATGTCACCTAAAATAGCGCGGAAGGTTTTACAGTCGTTCAGTAAGGCTGAGAATCCGGTTTTGCAGCTAATCTCCAAACGCGAACGGGAAGTACTCGATTTATTAAGTAAAGGTTATCTCTACAAAGAAATTGCCGACAAATTGAATATCACCCTCAGCACGGTAAAACGCCATTTAAATCACATCTACGAAAAATTGCAGGTTCAGAACAAAACCGAAGCAGTGAATAAACTCTACGGAAAGTAGACTTCGACTCCGCTGCGCCTATGCTGTAGCTCCTGCGTAAGCATTCAGTCTCCTTCTATACAGGTTAACTAGTTTTGGAAGGTCATGGGTCACTGAGCGTAGCCGAAATGAAAATGGACCAAACGGTTGATTGACACACCTTTCTTCACAAACTAATTTTGTTCAAAACAACGAATATGAAGAAAAGAATAAGAGTAGGCAGTTACATGTCTTTGTTGCTGCTGTTGGTGTTAATTTCATGTAAGAAAAATAATCCCGAGCCAGAACCGGAAATTCCGGCTCCGTCAGCTTGTAATGTTGTTCAGGTAACTCCTAATTCGGTTGGCGTTACGATTTCCACGCCAACAACCTGGTCTGCCGGAAATGTGTATGTTATTACAGAATATGTTACTGTGACTTCTGTTTTGACTATTGAGCCCGGAGCAATTATTAAACTGGATGTGGATGGGAAACTGCAGGTCATTAACTCTGGAAAAATCACTGCAAACGGAACGGCTTCTCAGCACATTACATTTACTTCCATTAAAGATGACAGTTATTGTGGTGATTCCAACGGAGATGGCACTGCTACTTCACCCCAAAAAGGTGATTGGCTCAATATTTATCTCAATGGTGGGAATGGGAATTCGTTTACTTATTGCGACGTTTTGTATGCCGGAAGAAATGATGGAGGCTACTATAATGCCGTATTGATTTCGATTGCAGGTGCTTCCTTTACATTCGATCATTGTACTTTTGCACATACTTTAAGTAACAGCAGTGCTTCTTCTGCATATACTTTTCATGGAGGGAGTTACATGAGTGATCCTTCCGTATCGATTTTTACAAACAATGTGTTTTATGATAATGACAGACCTATTTACTGTAATTCATATTACACCTTGGATCCCTCAAATACGTTTCACAATCCTTCCAATCCGAGTGAAAAGAATACACGCAATGGTATCTTTTCCTACATCTATACCAATCCCGCTAATGCAACCGTTTCCTGGAACATAACGGAAGTTCCTTATGTAATAGATGTTTTTTTTAATGGGGGAGGCAGTGGTGCCACAGGTACCATAAATATTGGTCCGAATGTAATTGTGAAATTTAGCAATAGCAGTTCAGGGATTTCAAGAGGAAGTTCCAGAACGGTTAATATAGGAGCAGGAGCAATTCTTACATCTTATAAAGACGATGCGAACGGAGGCGATACCAATGGAGATGGAAATACAAGTATCCCGGCTACCGGAGATTGGGATGGCTTTTGGGATTATCAAACCCAAACGTATGTATCAGGAGGATATATCCTTTACGCAGCTCACTAAACTATGACTCGAATCCCACATTTAGTTAAGAGTAAACACGGTTA
>CBFGPJ010000533.1:0-2650 GCA_965650615.1 uncultured Fluviicola sp.
AGAAGATTTTCCGCAGGGGAAAAGAGACCAGAAAACTACCTGCGCTAATGTTTGTGGGGGCCAGTAACGTCTTGCCGGAAGATGAATCTCTGAACGCATTATTGGATCGTTTCCTGATCCGCATTCAATGTGATTATGTAGATACAGATCGCATGGAGGAAGTCTTAATGGCTGGTTGGAAAATGGAAAACACTGTGAATACGGATAAACCAAGCATTACTCCTGCAGAAATTATCGAATTGCAGCAATTGAGCCGCCAGGTGGATCTTTCGCCTATCAGAAAACAATACGTGGACTTAATTCACAACCTTCGGAATACCGGGATTAAAGTTTCGGACCGACGAGCAGTGAAAATACAGAACATCATTGCTGCAAGTGCTTTGATGTGCAACCGCACGGAGGCTATTTTATCCGATCTGTGGGTGTTGAAATACGTTTGGGATACAGAAGAACAAATTGAGATTCTTGCCGGAATCATTGATCACATCATTGAGAAAGAGAACACCGAAAATGCACATCCCCAGGCGCTGTTTAATAAAGTGCCGAATCCGGAAGAAGTGATGAAGGAAGTGGAGCTCTTGAAAAGCAAATGGGTCGCTGAAAACTTGTCGTTTGAAGAGCAAAACGTGATCAAAGATAAATTGCGTTACGTCCAATCGCGTTGCAACTGGATCCGTAATCCGGAACACAAGCAGCACATTCAAAATGAAATAGAAGGATTATGGCAAACAATGCTTCAGACAATCTGAATTATTTCTTGTTGCTTGAAGAAGATCACCAATTGTTTTTGGGTGGAATTCGACATTGGAATAACCTCAAAGTCGGTTTTGATGAACAGGGAATCTGGATCAAAGACTTTGACTATGCCCAAATTCAATCCACAGAAGTAAAAACAATCCCTTACAAGAAAGTTTTTTACGAGAAAAACGGCCGGTTATTTCCTGAAAATAGCTTATTGCCTGAGGGAATCGTGTCGGCATTGATCTGGACTCCGATTGATCGGGCTATCCCGGTTACTTTGCCTGTTTTGAACCACAATTATTTTGGAGTAAACGAAACACTTATAATGCGATTGATTGCGGCTGAAAATGAACAAGAATCCGTAGCAATGATTGTAGATCTGGATGTTTTGGAAGATTACCTTGAACATGTTTCCGAAGTCCGTTTGAAAAACCTTTCCTGGTGTATTTTGGATGATTACACGGCATGTATTCTGGGAACTCCCTTATTGTCCATTCAGGGAGAAGTTTTTTGGCAAAGCGATGTGTTTTTACTACCATCTGGATTTGATTTGGAACTATATGCACTAAAAACGGAACTGAAACACGTGCTCGAAGCAGGTGATTCGGATCGTATTTTGTGGTTGAAATCCGGTAAACCCCTCAAGTTGGCACATACTGATTTAAAGCCGCTTTCCCGGGCATCCTTTCGCGTGAATATTAAAAGTATTACCTAAGCAGGCATGGCTAAATTGAATTATTTTCAATCGTTTGAAAACTATTTCTGGCAGTGGGAAGAAATGGGAGAAGTGGTTTGTATTCCAGGCGGAAGTACCATTGCCTATAAAGCTTTTTTGAAAGACGTGATTCCGCTTGTTTCCGTTCAGGGACTGCCACCGTTCGGAGCTTTGTTATTGGCAATTATTGCCACGAATCCCAATGGAAAACAAGTGTTGAATGAATTGGATAGCCGGATCACGGACGAAGATGGTTCGATGGAAATAACAAGAGGACAGGCACATGCTTTTTTACACTTGTTGGCCTCTGTTCCCGAAGAATTTAAAAAAGGGTCCAAGAAAATACAGCTTTTCCAGGCCATTTTTGAAAAGTGCCATGCGGTATGTTCACAGAGAACCTCTCAGGAAGCAATCCGCATGCTTAGTGGTATGGGTGAATGGGATAAATGTTTAATCCCGGAGCCTTTCAACAAGCATGTGCTCAAAAAAGACCTTCGTGTTTTCAGCGTGCTCTCGTTCAAATTGACTTCTGTCCAACAAATCCTGGACAAAGTTGCTGCACTCCCGGAAATTCCTGACTTTATTGAATTATTGGAACCGGAAGCTTCGGAAACAACGACCGCTGTTCCTACTGATTTTATAGACGAATTAATTGCGAATGACAGAACGAATCCGGTTGGGACTCTGATCAGGCATTTGTGGGGTGGATTAAATATCCCGTTTCACAGTGCATTGCCAAGCAGCCAGCCATTGGGCGGAATTTCTGATTTGACAAACAAAGGTGATTTTGATAAACTATTGATCTCCGAATTTGCAAACGACGACTTGGTTTTCTTATCCAGGTTGGCGAATAACGAAGCACTTTATATTCAGCGCGAAATTCCTCCGCAGCAAAACGAACTGGAACGGATTATTCTAATTGACAGTTCACTCAAGAATTGGGGAACACCCAAAACGGTGGCTTTTGCCATTATGTTAGCTATAGCCAAACACCCGAAAACAGATATTCCATGCCGCAGTTTCGTCATTGGTGACGGTTATGTTCCGATCAATTCGGATTCTGTTACATCCTTAATTGATGCTTTGAGTATTTTGAACGCACAATTAAATGCTGCTCAGGGTTTCAGATCTTATTTGAATGATTTTAGACGCTCCTCGCAGCAGGAGATTTTTATAGTCACGGAAAAGTCTACT
>CBFGPJ010000534.1:0-2647 GCA_965650615.1 uncultured Fluviicola sp.
CACTGTTTCCCTTGATCTGAATATTTTCCGGATACTTGAAATGTAGTTCAACAGGAGCGCTCAACACCCCGGTTTTCGTATCAAAATGTCTTAGCTGTGCTTTCCCTGCATTTTCGTAATGAATATAAATCTCTCCTGTTTCATAATCCTGGATCAGGTCTTTCTTCCAGCCATTTTCCTTTGGTTGTAAATGATAATAAATAGGAATACTATCAACCAGATCGCCATTGTACAAATATTTAAACAGTAAATTCTTGTAGTGATCAAACAGGAAGATCGAATCGTTGCGTTCAAATATTGGCGCATACAATTCTTTGTAGTAGATCGAATTAGTGAAATAATACATTCCAACCCAAACTTCTTTATCAACTCCCGTCTCGTTCTCCTTCTCTTTTGCCCACAATTTAGTTCGAACGTCGACCCATTTAAATTCTGAGCGATATAATTCCATCATCAGGTCATCCTGAACTTTAGCTATTTTCCGATAACTTGAATCTACAATATCAAAGGTGAAATAATCAAAGGCCGGGTAATTCGGATTGAAATTTGAAAAATAATACTTGGTAAAAGCAGTATCTACAATCGGAGCAATGTATGTCATGTAGTAGTTCTTCTCAATTTGTGCTATCTGGATCTGCCGGTTCTTTTGGTTAATCCCATAGACGTTCTTATCTGTTAACACATGAGGATTTCCACGATAATCCCGGATCAGCTCCTGCCCTTTTTCCGGTAGTGGAATTTCTCCCAATAAATTAAATCCATCGTAAAGAACCAATTCGGTCCCTTTCTTCAAATTTTTCGGATACGTCAGGAGTAATAGATTATTATCCGGCATAAATTCAAAATCCGTTACGGAAACACGCCCTGATTCGAAAACGGTATCCGGAACACCAATCGGTTTAATAACCACTTCATCAATCAAGCGCTCTTTGAAATAGTACATCCGGACCTGAATGGTCAAGGTATCGGAAGGTTTCCCGGAAAATACTTTGGCAGGTATTTTTTCAAGCGGATTAAATGCAATGTGTTCCAATTCAAAATTGGTCAGTTCCGTTGTCGAAACCTGGAAACAGGCAATCCCTTTTAAGGAAGTATATTGAGAACTAATTAATGAATCACCCTGGTATTGACGAATGTAAACCCTGGAAACGGGATCTCCGTTACTCCTGTCTTTGGTAATAATCCGAACGGTAGTCTGACTAAATGCATTGGATGAAAGTAAAATCAGAAAAACAAGGTGTAAAATCGGCTTCATGACTGTTAATTTTCTTAGAGATGCAGGAACATTCATTTTTCCATAAAACAATTGGGATGTTATGAAAACAGCAGGGGCGGAAAATCTTCCGCCCCTGCTGTTTGTTTTTATAATTTCAATAGCCAGCCAAAACTGTCTTCTACTTTTCCTGCTTTCAGATCATCCAGGTAAGCATGTACTTTTAATGAGAATGTGCGTGTCTCGATCGGAGGAAGGATCAAATCTTCATCCCGGTAACCGATTTTAGCAATATGCGCAATAGTTGCGGCTGTTCCGGCACCAAAAGCTTCTGTTAAACGTCCTTCTCTATGAGCCTGGACAACTTCTGCAACAGAAACTTTACGTTCCTCAACGGGCATTCCCCATAAATTTGCAACTTCAATAACGGAACGCTTGGTAATACCTCTCAAAATCGTGTCGCTCTCTTCGGAAGGTGTAATCAATTTTCCATCAATTACAAACATCACATTCATCGTACCAGATTCCTCAATGTACTCATGTGATTTTCCATCCGTCCAAACCAATTGGTGATACCCTTTCATTTGTCCCAATTTCGCAGGATACAAAGCTGCCGCATAATTACCTGCAGTTTTTGCTCTTCCTACTCCACCTACTGACGCTCTGGTGTAAAATTCTTCAATTTTCACATTCACCGGCTCACTATAATAAGCTCCAACAGGACATGCGAAAATTACAAAACGGTACGTGTCAGAAGGCCGGATACCGATGTATTCATCAGTTCCAAACAAGAAAGGTCTCAAATACAACGAATACCCTTCTTTATTTGGGATCCAGTTACTTTCGATTTCAACGAATTTGCGTGTCAGTTCAACGAATACCTCTTCAGGAATAACCGGCATACACATGCGTGCACAAGATTCTTCGAAGCGTTTTGCGTTCATATCCGGTCTGAAGATGGCTACTTCTCCGCTGTCCATTCGATAAGCTTTCAATCCTTCAAAAATTGATTGCCCGTAATGGATCACAGACGTAGCCGGATGCATGGAAAGCGGTCCGAAAGGCATAATCTCAGGATCCTGCCATGCGCCATCTTTGTAATCCATGATCAGCATGTGATCGGAAAACACTTTACCAAACGGTAAGTTATTCCAATCAACAGCACTTAGTTTAGACTCTTGAGTAAGAGTAACTTTAATGTTGTCTTGTAATATCATAACGACTAATAGTTATGCGAATATACCGAAATTAGTTGACGATTCCATGAAGATATCGGAAGTAATTCCAATATTTGTAACAAGATGTATTCTTAATGTAACCAAACAAAAATGCCAGAAATTACAACACTTTCATTGAAAAGCCATTCATTGAGAAAACTACTGCTTTGCTTCGGCCTGTCTCTCTTTTCTTCTGTTTATCTGTTCGGACAGACAC
>CBFGPJ010000535.1:0-2641 GCA_965650615.1 uncultured Fluviicola sp.
GTGGTGTTGTATATGCTTACCACGTGAGTGATCCGGAACGTTACGGGGTAGTTGAATTTGATGAGGTAATGAATGTCATTTCCATCGAAGAAAAACCTGCAAAACCGAAATCCAATTACGCTGTTCCGGGCTTGTATTTCTATGACAACGATGTGATTGAAATTGCAAAGAACCTGAAACCTTCTGCACGCGGGGAATATGAAATTACAGATGTAAATGCAGAATACCTGAGACGCGGAAAGTTGAAAGTCGCTATTTTAAGTCGTGGTACTGCCTGGTTGGATACCGGTACGTTCCCTTCCTTAATGCAGGCCGGACAATTTGTACAGGTTATTGAAGAACGTCAGGGTCTAAAAGTAGGCTGCATTGAAGAGATCGCTTACCGAAACGGTTTCATTTCTGCCAATCAATTGAAAGAAATTGCTCAACCATTAGTAAAAAGTGGATACGGTACTTATTTGTTGCAACTATTGAAAAAGTAATGACCGGTCTCGCCCAATACACTGCCTATCTTGAAAATCACATTTCAGGTCTGAAACTGACGGATGAACCATCCAATTTATTTGGTCCTTTACGTTATTTTCTTTCTCTTGGAGGGAAACGTATGCGACCGATCCTGACATTGATCAGCGGTGAAATTTGCGAGGTCCCGAAAGAAGAAAGCATTCATGCAGCACTGTGCATTGAACTGTTCCACAACTTTTCATTGATCCATGACGACATTATGGATGATGCTCCTGTTCGCAGGGGGAAAGCAACTGTTCATACCAAATGGAATTCGAATATTGCCCTTCTTTCCGGAGATGCCTTGTATATTAAAGCCTATCAGCAATTAATCCATTATTCCGACCAACGGCTTCCACTGTTACTGAAACGGTTTAACGAAACGGCGATTGAATTGTGTCAGGGACAGCAGATGGATATGGACTTCGAAAGCCTGGAAACAGTTTCTGAAACCGAATATATTGAAATGATCCGCTTAAAAACTTCCGTTCTCCTGGGATGTGCTTTGGAATTCGGAGCGATTTTAGGAAACCGGGATGAAGAGATCGGAAGAAACCTCTATGAATTTGGCGTTTCATTGGGAATTGCTTTCCAGATCCAGGACGATATCCTGGATTTGTACGGTGATCCGGAATTATTCGGGAAGCAAGTCGGCGGTGATATTCTTTCCAATAAAAAGACCCTGCTTTTCTTAAAGGCAAAAGAAAAAGCAAAGGAAAATAAAGATCCCCGTTTCGAAGAGTTGGTTCAACTAAGTGCCGATTCTCAAAAAGTGGAACGCGCGAAAATATTGTTTGAAGAGCTTGGTGCAAAGTCAGCAACATTGCAGGAAATGAATGGGTATTATGATCGGGCAATGGAAAATCTGCAGCAACTGGAAGCAAAAGGATTGAATACGGAAATGCTTCGGGCAGTAGCACAATTCCTGGTTACACGGGAACTTTAATCCAACATTTTATTTTTCTTCCAGGAAAATATAGTTTATCTTCGAAAGAAAACGAACCATGAAAACTTTAAGAAGATTCCTTTTCGCATTTATCCCTGTAAGTATTCTGTTACTCAGTTCCTGCGGAAAATATCCGGACGGTCCCAATTTCTCCATTTTGTCCCGTAAATCGCGCTTAGAAAATGTGTGGGTACATAAAGAAACGGCTTACGCCAATGGCACCGTAGAACAAAACCCGAATCCAGGATATACAACAGAATTCACCAGTGACGGAGATGTCATTTACACGAACGATGTACTTACATTGAAAGGCGAATGGGATTTAGTGAATGATAAAAAAGATCTGATGATCACTTATCCCGATTTAGGAGGCTCTACTTTTGAGATCCGAAGGCTGAAAGCAAACGAATTGTGGCTTAAAAACAGCCTTGGAGATGTGCTGAAGTACAAACCGAAGTAAACTTATTTTGCTTTTACGAGCTTCTGCTTTTTCAATACTTCATGAATCGCGATGATTAGCAGCAACATACTTAGATTATAATACATGTCTTCCAACGGGATTGTACCGATTCGAATTCCCACGATGTGTGTTTCAGAATACCAAACAACCGGTTCTTTTGTGAAGAATCCGGTTAATGTTCCGTTCACCAGTAAGAAAGGAATCAGGCAAACCAGGAAGGTCAGTGCAAAATAGTTGAACCATTTCGCTTTTGCCCGAAAATGAATCCCAATGACCAATAAACTGGAAAGCGAACAAGCTGTTAAGGTGTACCAGTTGCGGATATAAAAGATCGTCAGCAGCAAACCGGAAAGAACCATTGCAAAGGCAAAGGCACGTCCCAAAAGATCCAGTTTCAAATCCGGGAAATAGGCCCTGATTGCTTCGTAAACGAACACACAGGCGTAAGGAACAACCAAAAAGAAAAGGATTTCTTCCAGGGGTAGGTGAAACAAGTAAATTCCCTGGACGTATTTCGGGTTAAAACCCCACACTTCATGTACTGTAAAATAATGATCCCAAAGGAGAAAGAACACGGCTACAAGGAATATTGCGGGAAAAACGCTTTTCCAATGCGTATAAAAATGGACCTTCTTATCAAAGCTTAGCAAAAACGGAAATAGGATTGTTCCGAGGAGGATCCAAAAGTATAAACTCATTTGAGCGCTTTATTTTGTTTATAGATTTTCCTG
>CBFGPJ010000536.1:0-2636 GCA_965650615.1 uncultured Fluviicola sp.
ATTCGGGCCTTTGTACCAATTGATTGATCTGAATAACGATAAAATTCCGGAATTGATTTTCAATGGCTACAGTACCGAGGAAAGGGAAAAAGAACAACTGCAGATTTT
This sequence comes from uncultured Fluviicola sp., assembly GCA_965650615.1. Taxonomy (GTDB): domain Bacteria; phylum Bacteroidota; class Bacteroidia; order Flavobacteriales_D; family Crocinitomicaceae; genus Fluviicola. Next base: position 109 of record CBFGPJ010000536.1, read on the forward strand.
TATGACCGTAAAAGGAGAACCTGTTTCAGTGTATAATGGAATGGGGCACTTACTGGCTTATAAAATTCATCCGAATACAAAGGAAATCTTATTGTATCATCATCAGTATCCTTGTTGTGAAAACGCGTCGCATAATTTGAATCGTTTGCGTTTGGTAGATAATAAAATGGTATTGATTAAACGCTATTTTATCGGTCGTGATACGGGCATGTTGGGGCGTTTCTTTCCGGAGAAATCTGATTTTTCAGGGAAATTCTACTATACAAAATCGAAAACGAGTTTGCATTGGTCTCCGGAAGAAATCAATAAGGGAGCCTGGCCCCGAAGATCTGAAAAAAATATAATTGCCTCTTATCCGGATTCGACCGCTTATTCTGTTTTGGCAGAAAAAGGGAAATGGCGATTTGTGATCATGCATGGAACACCGGTACTGGAAGAGAACCGGGTGATTAATCCTGCCAACTTTTCGAATACCTGGATCTATGGTTGGATTAAAAAAGACTCATGAAAAAACCGAACCATTATCAGAACACTGCATCCTGATAACAATTCGGCTTTCTCTTGAACAAGTAGGGACGTGATCCACTGCGATGGACGTTGCTACTTGTTTTTTATAATAGTGTCCCTACCTGCCTTTAATTTGTATCTGTCAACCTCCAGTTTTGAACAAGTTGATGATGTTTGTTCTGGAAGATGGTCATTAGTTTGTCGGAGTCAGAATCTTTCCCCGGAACTCGTTTCTCAATGGACCTGAACGTTTGTTGAATAATCTCCAAAATGTCCGATTCCATTAATATTTCCGAAGTGCTGGTGTCAAAACCATAACTTCTGTATACCTCAATAATTTTATTGCGGTCACTGAGTTCTTGTGGTAGCAGGATACTCTTTTTAGATAGTTCATTGAAGAAAGGCAGCAACTTTGCACTCAATTCAATAAAATGCCTCAAAACAATGGTAGCTTCATTAATTTGCTGAATTGCAGAGGTCTGAATAAAGCGTTTTTTAGCGAGTTTGTTTTCCATGACATTTTGTTTTGTCGTTTCATAAATAAGACGACAGGCACTATAAATGGTTGGATTTAGAAAATAGTCTTTGATTAAACTCCCAATCTCATTGATTGAAAGGAGTTTTTATGTGATTATTTTATTGCCTGATCAATTATTATTTATAAAATTTCACAAATGATTCCGGTTTGAATTGAAATTATAGTGCAACTAAATCGATGTAAGCTTTATATTTGCAAAAAAATCACAACATGCAGATATTAAGTGGTAAGGACGCTTCCGAGATCATCAAAAAAGAATTGGCCATTCAGGTGGCCGAACGTAAAGCCGCAGGAAAGAAAATTCCTCATTTGGCAGCAATTCTTGTCGGAAAGGACGGTGGTTCAGTTACTTATGTCAATAATAAATTGAAAGCATGTGAAGAAATTGGGTTTGAAAGTACCTTGATCCGTTATGACGATTCGATTACTGAAGAAACACTTTTAAAGAAGATCCAATCCCTGAATGAGGATAAAAGTATTGATGGATATATAGTTCAGCTTCCGCTTCCTCCACATATTGATGAAATGAAAGTAACCTTGTCCATTGATCCGAAAAAAGATGTGGACGGTTTTCATCCGATCAACGTTGGAAATATGATGTTGAATATTCCGGGCTTTGTTCCTGCTACACCGGCTGGAATTGTGGAATTGATGCGTCGTTATAAAATTCAGACTGCCGGAAAAAATTGTGTGGTTGTCGGAAGAAGTAATATCGTAGGAACTCCTTTAAGCCTCTTGCTTGGTAAGAATACAGATCCAGGAAATTGTACGGTAACACTTGTTCATTCCAAATCGGAAAATATCAAGGAAATTTGTTCTCAGGCTGATATTTTGGTTGCAGCAGTTGGAATTCCGGGATTCATAACAGCAGATATGGTGAAAGAAGGAGCTGTTGTTATTGACGTTGGAACAACACGTATTGAAGATGCTACAAGAGAAAGAGGCTGGAGATTGGCAGGTGATGTCGATTTCAAAGAAGTTGCACCAAAAACATCTGCGATAACTCCGGTTCCCGGTGGAGTAGGTCCAATGACCATTGCTTCTTTGATGATCAATACCTTGAAGGCAATGGAATTGAAAGGAAAATGAAAGAAGTAAGCTTTAGATGATAAACAGATAAAAGTAGGGGCGGAAAATTTTTCCGCCCCTACTTTTTATAACCTTCCAAATTATTTGCATGATCAATAATTGATCCTGTAGTTTGGATTTTTTTAACTAACTTTCCGCACTTAAACTAAACTTAATTATGAATTTTAAACTTACCTCGCTAATCTTATTGATTAGCCTATTCACTGTTAGTGCCAAAGCGCAGGCACCGATTCCGGAATTACTTTACTATCGGTTTAATGGAAGTGGAAACATTGTTTTGAATGAAGCGTCTTTAGTTACCAGTGCAACAGATACCGCATACATCATGGGTGGAATGACTCAGGGACCAAGCGGACAATGTGGTAATGCTCTAATCGGAACAGGTGCGAGCAGC
>CBFGPJ010000537.1:0-2633 GCA_965650615.1 uncultured Fluviicola sp.
ACACGCGTAGTTACGTTCTCTTTCAACGACATCAACTTGGGACAAAGTTCTGTCGACCTGGACGCATCACAGGGATTCGTAATCTACTCCATTTCGGAAGAAGCAGGCTTAGCTGAAGGTACTGAGATTGAAAACACTGCATACATTTACTTCGATTTCAATCCGGCAATCATTACCAATACAACATATAATATCAATGAATTGCCTCTTGGATTGAATGAACCGGTATCCGAATGGGTGAATCTATACCCGAATCCGGCTGAAGACAAGATTAAATTTAGCGGTGCTTCCGTAACCGGAATTTCTATTTATGATCTGGCCGGAAAGCTGGTGCTGGAAACGAACAACATTCTGGATAACGAAGTTTCTCTAAACAACCTTCAAATAGGTATTTACCAGGTAATTTTGAAAACAAACAACAGTATCTCAACTCAAAAATTAGTGATCAGAAAATAATTTTTATGTAAAATTCGAGGCCTTGTTTTTCATCTGAAAGACAAGGCTTTTTGCGATGAGCTAACGCTTATCCGGTATCGAAAGCGATGCTTTCTCTTGTTAACGAATTGTAAAATATGCTGTTAGTACTTTTCGGTTTCCCTATCTTAGCTACCCAACTTTTAATTTTAACGGTTTGAAATATTGGATTTTTGGAATAATTGCATGTGGGTTTTTAGTGAGTTTTCAACTTCAGGGCCCGTTCACTCAAACAGGTAATGCGAGCTATTACTCGAACAAATTTCAAGGCAGAAGAACAGCTTCGGGTGCAACATATCACAAAGACAGTATGTACTGCGCACACAAATCTTTGAAGTATGGAACGATCCTGAAAGTGACCAATCTGAAAAATGATTCCATTATCATTGTAAAGGTGGTCGATCGCATGGGAAAATCTTCCCCGCATATCATTGATTTAAGTATGGCCGGTGCTCAAAAGCTGAATTTTGTCCGAAATGGAATCACCAAAGTAAAAGTGGAGGAAGTAATTCCGGTTCCTGTAGCAAAAGCAGACTAAAGTTTTTCTTTTAATTTTAGAGCATGTTTGAAGATCTGATCGTCATTGATTGCTCTACCGTTTTGGCAGGACCGTCTGTCGGGACCTTTTTCGCAGAATTAGGTGCTGCGGTGACAAAAATCGAAAATCCTGCCATTCCGGATGTCACACGAAGCTGGAAACTCGCTTCTGAGGATAAGAATGCTACAGTTTCAGCCTATTTTTCATCAGTAAATTACCGCAAACAGTACCTGAAACTGGATTTTAAAGATGAATACCAGCGCAACCTGTTAATTGACAAAGTCAAAACCGCTGATGTTTTTCTAAGCAACTTCAAAAAAGGAGACGCCGAAAAATTTGGTTTAAGCGATGCGTATCTTCAATCCATTAATCCGAAATTAATTATCGGGAAAATCTCTGGTTTTGGCTCTGAGAGTGATCGGGTGGCTTATGACCTCATCTTACAAGCTGAAACCGGTTTTATGTCTATGAACGGAACTTCGGAATCAGGCCCTGTAAAGATGCCGGTTGCCCTGATAGATGTTCTGGCTGCACACCAATTGAAAGAAGGAATTTTAACTGCTTTGCTGAATCGCACGCTTACCCAAAAAGGATCGGTTGTTTCTGTTTCTTTATATGATGCTGCAATTGCTTCTCTTGCGAACCAGGCGTCCAATTATTTAATGGAAGGGCACATACCGCAACGGATCGGCAGTTTACATCCGAATATCGCACCCTATGGAGAGATTTTTAACACGAAAGATGGGAAATTGGTCACTTTTGCGATCGGAAGCAACAAACACTTCCAATTACTTTGCGATTTCTTAGGCCTTTCCGATTTAACTTCCGACACCCGTTTTTCGGAAAATGTGGAACGCGTAAAAAACCGGGCAGAACTTCAGAAGATTATCCAGGAAATCATTTCCCGTTCCAATTCTAACGACATCCTGGAATTCATGCACCGGCATTTCGTTCCGGCAGGCTTGGTCCGGAACCTGGAAGAAGTTTTTGAAGAAACCGCCAGCCAACTTTTGGTTCGAAACGAAACCATTGAAAACATACAAACGAAGCGTGTGTCACAAATTGCTTTTCAATTAAAGCCCTGAACCTTGTTCAAACGCTCAGCGTAAGGAGAAAGAAACGCAAATTTTCATCCCGTTTGTTCCGTCAATATCCAGGTTACCGTTGAGATGTTCCACCATTCCGCGAATGATTTCCACCCCACTCCCGGACAATTCCCGATTCTCTTTGATTCCTCTTCCGTTATCCGAAATTTCCAAAACACCCTTAGGACCGTGCATTTGAAAATCAATCCGGATCACTCCGATCTCGTTTTCTCCGAAAGCATGTTTGTACGAATTCAAAACAGCTTCATTAATAATCACTCCTAACGACATAGCCAGGGAGCTTTTCACTTCGCAACTGTCAATACTGGTCAACAACTGCAATTGTTTTTGCGGAAACGAAAGGCTTTCCCGTAAACTCTGTACCAACTAGTTTACATATTGATTCAATGAAATCCGCAAATTCCTGGAATTTTCCGTCAGCATTTCATGCAAATTCAAAATGCTTTGGACCCGGTTCACCGAATCCAGCATCAGGTTTTTATGGTAGGAATCCCGGGCTTTACTTACTTGAATAT
>CBFGPJ010000538.1:0-2633 GCA_965650615.1 uncultured Fluviicola sp.
ACCTAAAGAACAGCAGGCAAAAGCATTGAAATACGGAATCCTTGGAGCATATATTTTCCGGGGGCTTGCATTGGTCCTGGTAGAATCGATCCTGAGTATCTGGTGGTTTAAACCGATTGGAGGTGCTTATTTGATCTACATGGCGGTGAAGCATTTTGCTGCTAAAAGCGTACAGGCAGAAATCGAATCGGAAGTGGAGGAAACCAAGAAAAGTTTCATTTATCGTGGAACAGTTGGTGTGATTGGTATTTTCTGGTCTACAGTATTAGCAGTAGAATTTATGGATATCGTCTTTTCGATCGACAATATTTTCGCAGTAGTGGCTTATTCGGATAACGTTATTCTGATTTGTATTGGTGTATTTATCGGGATCCTGGCTATGCGTTACGTGGCGAAGTACTTCGTGGTGCTGATGGAGAAATATCCGTTCCTGGAGAATTCAGCTTTCCTGGTGATCGGGATTTTAGGAATCAAATTGTGTTTGGCCTTATTGGTGCATTTTGTTCCTTCTGCCGAATGGATCGAATCGGAGCAGTTTGACTTGTTTATTTCAGGCTTGACCCTTGCTATTTTCCTTGTACCGATCCTGATCTTCCGGGCTAAGAAAAATAAATAAACAGATAGTTCACATAGAAACATAGGTATTTCTTTTGTAATAATTATCGAAGGAATACTCTGATTATCATGAAAATATTGGTCAGTTATTTATAAATAGGCACATAGAATACACAAAAACGATGTGATCTGGTTGAAATCAAATTACCACTTCTGTTTCTTACGGAATTCTCCTCCTTTGCGGGTAATGAACTTGCGTTTCGCAAAAGGCAGATCATCAATAGTACGGGCAAAGTTCAGCGTAATCTCGTGGGAATGCTCCAATAAACGGTGTGAACTGAATGTACTTGTTTGATAAGTGTAAACAATCCGTAATCCTTTTTCAAGGAAGAAGCCCAAACTTGCCGTTACGGAATTATCCGATTGATATCCGCCACCGACCCAAACCATTTGCCCGAACAGGAAATGCCCGTCAAATGACAAGTTTAACGGAGATCCGGAAACAGCTCTTGCCATGACAGTCGGGTATAGGATGAAGTTGTCGTTGAAACGGATCTTGTAACCGATGTGTGAATAGAAATGATTATTCGTTGTAGCGTAAATTGTCGACGGATTTGCGAGTGAATTGTCAAAAATACTCGGCATGGAAATCCCGAAATCAAAGTTTTGTGACTGAACCGATAAACCTACTCCCAGGTTTAAACCTCTGGTAATCCGGTTATCCAAAGTAGGTTCCTTTTCGCTGAAATAAATGTAATCCGTTTGCAGGGAACGTTGCTGGTAACCAACTTTCACCCCAAATCCAAGTGCTGTTTTTTCTCCAAGCCAGACGTGATAATTGTAAAGTGCTCCTATTTCCAGTGAATTCACCCCGGAAGCAAAATCACTGATTGCAATAGCCCCAACACCGTGGTTTTGGGTAATATGATAATGGCCGTTTGCACTAAAAGTCAGTGGAGTTCCGGGAACGGTCATCCATTCTTTTTTTGCATGTACAGTTGCACTGAAACGGGTGGAGATATCCATGTATCCGGGATTAAAAATACCCTGGTTCAACATGTATTGGTTGTAAACGCTTCTTAATTGAGCATTGGAAACGGTTGCAAAAGCAAGTAATGCAAGCAGACAGTAGATCTTTCTCATCGTTTCAATGTTATTTTTCCAGATGCTCTGTTACCATAACCGTCCCAGAATTCAAAATAATAAACTCCCGGTGTACATTCCTCTCCCAACAATGCGTTGGACTGATTTGTTTTTCCGTCCCACTGATTCATATAAGGCGAAGCGTAATAGACCGTTTCTCCCCAGCGATTGAATACCTTCAGGTAATTCCCCGGATAATTGGAAACGTTCAGAATAATGTATTTATCATTGTATCCATCTCCGTTCGGAGAAAAGAAATCAGCAAAAACCAAATCATTAATTTTCAGGGTGTCATCCAACGCGATATTGGAAACAGGTTTGCAGTCAAAAGTGGATTTCCTTTCCTGCTTCTTCATAAAGCCGAAAGCAACAGCGATTAGTGGAACCAAAAAGATGAAACGAATCATTCTGAATATATTTTGTTAGGCAAAGGTCAGCATTTTAACCCAGTGAGCGCAAAAAAGGTTGTATTATTTTCAGTTCATTGATTAAACAATCTTTTTTTGGAGGTAAAGTACCGAATTAACAGATTCTTTCGATTGTCCGACAGGGTTTAAGGGGCAAGTACATTTTGTCAGGAAAATCGGGCAGATCGTTTTTCGACCAAATCAATCTGATAGACAATAAAATCGCTGAATTGTTGTTTTACGGTCAACAAAATTAATCTGAAAATCACATGAGAAAAATCGTTAGTTATGCACTAAGCGTTGCATTCTTAGCTGCCGGGTTAATATCCTGTGCAAAATCCACGAAAGGTAAGGTCACGAATGAATGGAAAGTGGTTTCTTATTTGAAAACGGAATCCAATGCCAATCAACAGTCAGCATTTTCCCACACTTCGACTTTAAACATGACTGAAAATTCATTAACCATGCAACATGTATCTGTAGATGATGGAATGACTGTTACCAGTAACTATACAGGAACCGTTAATG
>CBFGPJ010000539.1:0-2632 GCA_965650615.1 uncultured Fluviicola sp.
CACCGATTATCAATTCGGAGCTTGGGTTTCCAATGCATCGAACGATCCGAACGTGGCACAATTGCAATTTACAATAGGTGGGTCTACATTAGGCCCGGTATTTTCCACACCAACAATCGGATGCACCTGGCAACAGTATTTCCAGGTTTGGAATTCGGGATTAAATACCTCTGCACAGATCTGTATTGTGAATCAAAATATAAACCCCGGCGGTAATGATTTCATTTTGGACGACATCACATTCAAACCGATCTGTTATTCATACGATACAGTGGTAGTAACATACAGTACTTATCCGGTTGTAAACCTTGGTCCGGATACCACACTTTGTGAAGGATCGACTTTGACACTGGATGCACAAAATCCGGGCTGTACCTACTTATGGAATGATGGATCGACCAATCAGACATTGACTGCATCAACTTCCGGGACTTACCAGGTGACTGTAAAAAATGCAGCTCAATGTGCTACAACAGATGCGATCACTGTCTCTTTTGAAAACCAGAAAGATGCAGGAAATGATAGTTTGGCAGTTTGGTGTGAAACGAATGGTGTAGTGGATTTGAATAACCTGCTTTCAGCCGGGAGTACAACAGGAGGGACCTGGTCGGATGTAAATAATGGGCTTGGAGCAAGTCTGACAACTACCGGACAACTAACAGTAAACGGAGCAATCGGTTCGAATATCCTGGAATACACAGTGTTCGGCACCTATTGCCAGAATGATACCAGCAGATTCCAGATTCAGGTGAACAGCCAGCCGGTCGGAGTAAATCCAACCAGTTTGCATTTGTGCAATTCTTCCGGTTCAACAGTTGATCTGGATCAGTACACAACCGGGGTTTTCCAAACGGTGATACCTTATTGGACGGAAACTTCCGCATTTCCAACGAATCAGTTTGATGTACCGACCGGTGTTTTGGATTTATCGCTTTTAGCAAACGGGAATTATCAGTTTTCCTATGTCCTGCCCGCTGACACCATGTGTGTGAATGATACCGTAAAGGTGAATATTCAGATTACAGAAAATCCGATTATTGCCTTTTCCTCCGATGTGATCAAGGGCTGTTTCCCATTGGATGTGCAGTTTATCAATGAAAGTGTGGCGAATCCGGGATCTGTTGTGACCTGGGACTTAGGAGATGGAACAACTTCGGCCAGCAATTCGATCGTGTCTCATCAATATACCGGGATTGACTGTTTTGATGTAACATTAACCATTACAGCAGATGGTCTGTGTACAACTACCAAAACCATTACAGATATGATCTGTGTGGATCCCTTACCGGTTGCAAGTTTTAACTACAATCCGCAACAAGTTTTCTCTATTGATCCGACAACTAATTTTGAAAATACCTCCTTGTTAAACGATCAGAATTTCTGGAATTTTGATGACGGCACCACCTCAGAAGAAGTAAGCCCAACTCATCAGTTTCCTATTGGTCAGATCGGGAATTACAACGTGGAATTGATTGTGATCTCAGACCAGGGCTGCCGGGATACAGCTTACAGAATTGTAATTGTTAAAGATCAGATGATCCTTTATGTACCGAATGCCTTCACTCCTGACGGTGATGAGCACAACAATATTTTCCTTCCGATCATGACAGCAGGTTTCTCGCCGGCAACTTATGAGTTCTATGTCTACAATCGCTGGGGAGAATTGGTTTTCGAATCGAAGGATACACAAGTCGGTTGGGATGGAACGTATATGGGAAGCATGTCTCAAACGGGTATTTATACCTGGGCGATTCGTTTCAAGGATGATGACAACGATGAAAAATTCGAATTCTCGGGACATGTGAATTTGATGAGGTAGAGACTTTTCTACTCAAATCAAAGGAAGATTAATCAAAGATTACTACAGCAAACTCAAAGCTGATTGCAAAGAAAGCTGTACCTGAACAAGAATTCTTAGCTAAAACAGTGCTTTTATTTATTCTGCTTGTATTACAACTCGTAGGAGTGAAATTTCCTGCTTTTCTCTAAGGGAGAAATAGTTTACATTTGTAGGATTACCCCAGAAGAAAAATAAATTGAAACAAACTTACCTGATTCTCATTGTCTTTTTGTGTTTGCTTACTTCGTTTTCTTTCGGAGCAGGGTTAAGTGCGGAACAAGGTATTGAAAAGATTATTTCAGAGCATGACAGCAAGGGAATAACTTATTCGCAATTGTTTGAGGATTACCGGGGAGCACAATTTGTCAGCCAGGAAGAATGGATGCGGTTCTTAAAAAAACTGGTCAGACAAGATCAGGTCACTATCACATCAGATTATCCGGAACTTTGTTTTTTAATTGGGAAACGTTTTCAGGAGGGACAGCGTCACCAGGAAGCCTATTATTTTTTGTATATTACTTTGCAGGAAGAGGAGAATGTATATGCTTCCAAAAAACCATATCTGGCTAATTTTCACGATGCCTTAGGTCAGGAATACTTTTATTTTCGGCGCTATGATCTGGCCACAAAACATTTGCTGATAAGTTTGCATCATCCGTCTCTCAACGATATAGGTAAGATTACAGTTTACAATACCTTGGGCCTTATTTACCGCGACAAACTGGAGACGGAAAAAGCGGAATGGTACACACAAAAGGCGTACGATCAGGCAATAAAACTCAAGCATAAGTC
>CBFGPJ010000540.1:0-2617 GCA_965650615.1 uncultured Fluviicola sp.
AAGGGAAAGGTTTATTTTTCCAATTGGTGAAATATCCGTTGACATTTACTCCGAAATATTTATTAGAGAAGCTATATCCCATTTCCACTGCCTGAATAACCTCATTCTTTATTTCTCTGAAGAAGCTGTTTGTATTGTTATCAATGACATTACTAAACTGTGGTGTACGTGATAAATAACCCAAGTTTGCGTATATTTTTGAATCTTCATTCAAAATGTAACTTACTCCGGCTTTAACTGTTCCTCCGGGAATACTTTTCCAATCTGTTGCAAAATATTCTAGTCCCGGAGAAGATGCTGTATAGGTATTTCCATTGTATTCAATGGTATCTTTTGCACCGATACGCAAAGTAGTATCACCCAGATCCAATACTCTTTTTTGGAAGTAATCTACCCCTTTGTAAGCATTGATCACTCCTGAAACATTTACAAAGACAGTCCATCTGTTACTTGAATATTCAACAGAACCAAATACTCCACCCCACTGCACAAATCCGTCACGGTCATTGTTATAGGTATTCAAGGCAATTTTATCTCCCTTTCGTTTCATTGGATCAGGATCATTGAAATTGCTCGTATTGATATAATAATCACCACCAAGTAAATCCGTAATTTCCTGGTAATGGCTTCCCTTGTAGTATCGGTAATCAATACCACCTGAAACGGTCCATTTCGGATTAAATTCATATTGAAACTGACCTAAATATCCTACCCAAAAGTGATTATTTACAGAAGAAATCAATACTTGAGTAGATTTCAACTCAGTCGGAGAATATGCCATATCAATATTAGGACCTCCGAACAATTGATCTACCTGATTTGCTTTTACAATCGCATCCCAATCAATGTGTCCATCTTCTGTATACAAAGTTCCTGCAGAGTTTGCCAGGCGCGTCCCCCCACCTCTACCAATGGACATATATCCGATATTGGAAATCGATAATTTTTTATTGACCTGCCAAAAATCTTTTAACGTAACCTGAGGTTTGTGGTAATAGTTTAAACGTTCATTCTTAAGTTCTTTTTTCCCGTCATCATTGGTAATATATCCCCAGTGCTGATTGAATCGGATTCCACGGTCTTTAATTGCATTTTCATCTATCACAACTCCTAAATCAGTTGCTATTTGGGAATCCCAATATTGGATCGGTTGATAAAATGAACGCTGTCCGTGTTTTTGCGGAGCACCAAAAGCTGATAAACTGATCAAATGTTTTTTAATCACCTTTTGAATTTTCCCGTAATAAAAACCTCCTTGCGTATTGGTTCCTTCTACCCAGCCATCTCCTTGTTTATAAGATCCTGAAAAATTAAAACCCCATCCTTTCTTTGTCCGACCGGAATTGTAAGAAAGCGACGAACGCAGGAAATTTCCTGTACCATATTCTTGTTTGAATGAAAAACCTTTTCGATTGTGCATCCCACTGGTTACAATATTCATCGATCCGCCAACTGATGGCATGGAAAGTTTTGTTGCCCCCAAACCACGCTGAATTTGTACCTGGTTGGTAATTGCATCCAAACCAAACCAGTTTGACCAATAGACAGCTCCGTTTTCCATATCGTTTACAGGAACTCCATCAATCAGTACACCCACATTTCGCTGATCAAAACCACGAACGGTAATCCGTGCATCTCCATCACCTCCTCCCGTTTGCGTAGCATAAACTCCCGGAGTTGCATTCAATAACATCGGCAAATCACGGGAACCCAATTCCTCGGCAATTTTTTCTGCTGATATTTTTGTAATTGCGATTGGAGTTTTGCGATCCAACGAAATGTTACCAATGACCTTGATCTCTTCAATTTCGGTACTTCCTCCCAATTCAGGATTAATAACAGTTTCTTTTGATTTAATATTTACAGTTAACTGCAAGGTATCAAAATCAAATGCACCAACGACCAATTTATAAGACCCGTAAGGCACATCCTTGAATTCATAATTCCCGTTATCATCAGAAATAGCCTTGTAAGTTCCTAAACTGATATATGCCCCCGGGATATATTCATCCGACACTTTATCCTTCACCGTACCTCTCACTAAAGAGGTTTGAGCAAAACAAATAACCGGAAATATCAATATTAATGTTGTAATAAATCGCAACATACTTGTTGAAATAAAGAAGGCCGAATTTATCATCCGACCTTATTAAAACTTAGTTAAGAATTATTCTTTTTGTTAATACTGCTCCGTTATTCTGGATTATTTGCAGCAAATAAACTCCTTTGTCAGAACCCAACCTCACAGTCATGATCGGTGAAGCGTTGTTTGAAAAATGATTTACATTCTGGCCAAGTGCATTGATCACATTGATTTCTTTTACACCTTGTGTATTTTTCACGTAAACAATTCCATCATTCGAAGGATTCGGATACAACGAAATTTCATCTATCATTTGCTCTTCAACGGCTAATGGATTACAATTACAGTCGTGTGACCCCAAAGAAAACCAATTACCAAATAAAATCGGTCCGTTAGCTCCCTCAATCGTATCTCCGTTTTGATCCATTACATATGTAACCGCAGGAATGGAATCCCATTCGCCAAGTGGATTGAAATATGTCGGGTTAGTAACTACACCTTTTTTAATCGATGGTTTACGGATTAATGAATGAT
>CBFGPJ010000541.1:0-2611 GCA_965650615.1 uncultured Fluviicola sp.
CAGTGATACTTCGCTTTTCATCGGGGAAGAATACTTCGATCTCGTCTGCAGTAAGTGATTTGATCACCCCCATTTTACCATTGTAGAAGTTCTTCTCAAAGGAAATGTCATTTTTAATGAACATGATCTGGGCACCAACCTTCAATTCTGTTTCTTTCTCCAATGGATAGAGATGAGGTGGAAAATCATTCTTGATCTCCGCAGAATAGGTGATTGATTTCTCATCCAATGAATTCAAGGCTGCAGCATTCATCTGGTCAGCTTTGGAATTATGCGTTGTCAGGGTGATGTATCCTTCTTCTTTTGTTGCATCGAATGTCGGATTGACATAGCGTTCCAGTAATGTTTGATCTTCCCTGGTAACCTGGTTGTTTCTCAGGTTATTTAACAGATCAATGAACACTTGATCATCTTGTCGGAAAATTTTTTCCAGTTCAATATAAACGGGTGCTTGTTCCTGCAGAACACGGGCATTGAAGAAGAAAATTCCGTGATAGTATTTTTGTAAAACACTCCATTCTTCCGGTTTAATGACCGGTGGAAGCTGTAACAAATCGCCGATGAAAAGCACCTGAAGTCCACCGAAAGGATTGTTGTTCTTGCGCACATTCCGCAAAGTCCAGTCGATCGCATCCAGTAAATCTGCACGCAACATGGAAACTTCGTCGATGATCAGCAATTCTACATTCCGGATGAGGTTTTGGCGGGTTTTGTTGAAATGAAAATGGCGTTTTAATGTTTCCTTCGATTCAAATTTGGTATTTCCGGAAACGAGTCCGTCCGAAACAAACTCGGGAATGAATGAACTGAACGGAAGCTGAAAAAAGGAATGGATCGTTACTCCGCCTGCATTTAAAGCCGCAATTCCGGTAGGAGCAACAATCACCGTGTTTTTATGTGTTGTTTCTACAATCTTTCGAAGCAATGTGGTTTTCCCGGTTCCCGCTTTCCCGGTCAAAAAAACGGGACTGTTGGTTTGATTGATAAATCGTTCTGTAAATTCAGCAGGACTGCTGATGGATTCTGTATTATTTTTCATCTCTTACTTGAAGATATGCAAAAATACCGTCTTTTCAAACCGAAATCAAATCTTTATCTGTTTGTCAAATGTTGTTTGAAAATATAATGCATACTTAAGTCGAGATAGTCCTTATAAACGTAGTAAATGAAATCCTGCCGGATCTGAATGTGTTCCGGGTAAATGTGGTCTTTAATCTGAACCACTTCTTCCGCTTTACCGGTAAGAAGGTTGATCTTTCTTAAACTCGTTATGCCGTCTCTTTCAAAACGGGCGTAAACGCTGGTTTTTTCGATGTTGGGGATCAATTCACTTTTCCAGCCCCGGAAATAATGATAAGAAATGGGGAAACTCCGGACACGAACACCGGATTTTGTAAATACAACAGCAGAATCATTCGGATGATCAAAAATGATTAATGAATCGTTCAGCTCAAACAAAGGAGCATAGACCGGTTTTAAAATGATGAGGTCGTAAAATTGTTGGGTTGTCCACCGTTCTCTTGCTTTTTTCAGGTCGTAATTGTCGTTTGAAAGCTTATCGCTGTGATTTGCATTCGATTCTTTTAGAATTTCCTGAACGGTCAGTTTGTTTTCACGTTGGTAGTCTTTTAGCTGCCGGTTTTTTTGCCGGTCCTGACTTACATAAAGTGTCTTGCTGTGACGTGTCTTTTTGGTGATCAGCTGGTATTCCAGGTATTGCTTTTGGTTCATGTACGTCCGGATAATAATCGACGTATCATCCGAATAAGAGCAATTGTCGAGTAATCCGATTGCTTTGTAATAGGGAATCGGAGAAAAGATCCCCACTGCTTGACCCACGATGGATGTTTCGTAAATGCTGTCATTGTAAACCAGATGGAATTTTCCGCCACAATCCTGCCGGATCTGTTTGGGGTGCTTACGAATTGATGTTTCATACATTTTATCTCCCATTTCATTCAAATGACGGAGGAAATAATTGTGTTCATCGCTGCAGCATAAAATAATATTTCCATCTGCCTGCACTTTGAAATCCAGTACGTTTGCCTGCTTACGCGGATAGACCCAGAATTTGCTGTCGGCATTAATCGTTACCTCTTCCAATTGGGTTTCTTTGCCTGTCATGACAACGTAAACCATCATCGTGTCTTTCCACTTTTCCGGGAATAAAAGAATATCGGTAAAGACATTGTATAAATTCCCTTTCACAGTGATCTGTGCAGGGAAGTTTCCGTTTTTCAGAATGAAAATTCCATTTGAATTGGTGCGCGTGTTATGAATGTCGATTTGAACAGAAGCATTTTTAATGGGGCTTCCCGTTTCATTCACTACTTTTCCTTTTATTATGATATCGTCCTGGCACCAAATGGTATTCGCCAATGTAAAGAAAAGAAGAAAGAACAGCGGTTTTGAAAGACTCATCATATGTTTAACGAATTTAGATAAAAATAAGAAAAAGTTGTTGCGTTGCTAATTAGTCGCTTTCTGCGCGCATGAAAATAGATCCTGTTTTTTTGACAGGACCCTTCCAGGGTTATAGACCCCAGTCCGATTTCGGATATGTATTGATTCCTATTCAAGATGTTGTTTGTAGAGATAATGAATACTGTTA
>CBFGPJ010000542.1:0-2593 GCA_965650615.1 uncultured Fluviicola sp.
CCGTTCCGTAGCTTCATTTCGTTCTCCGTTTACAATTAATCCCGCAATGGGTATTTCACGTGACATCAATGCGTTCAATGTCAACAAGGTGTGATTAATGCTCCCAAGGTAATGTTTTGTCACCACATACACCGGGATCTCCCACAATTGAAAGATGTCGATGTAACATAACCCCTGATCATTCAAAGGTACCATTACTCCACCCGCTCCTTCAATAATGGTTTGTTTGGAAAAATCAGGCAAATCGAAATCTTCTTCGTTTAATTCAATTCCGTCCAGACGCGCCGCTTCGTGTGGCGACATGGCGTGATTCAACAAAATACTTGCTGGCAAAACAGTTGTTTCGGAAGTATGTGTTTGAACAAAGTCACTATCCAAAGCATGTAAATCTCCCGCCTGAACCGGTTTCCAGTAATCTGCTTTCAAGGCTTCACAAAGCACTGCACTTACAACGGTTTTACCTATTTCCGTTCCGATTCCTGTAATTACAAATGAGTTCATCTTCGTTTTCCTTTCGGTATAAAGTTGGTGCAATCCAAATCTATGCAGGAATACCTGTTATTACAAAATTGCCATCAATGAGCTCTACTTCTACCCGACCATTTCCAGTAGTTGTTTTTCCATCAGCTGTGATTTCAATATTGATAAATACCCAAAACTTTCCAACTTCATGCTCCACTTTACCCGTCAAAGAAAATTTTGTAAAATGCCATCCTTCATACTTTTGCAATTTTTGTCGCAAAATCTCAGTTCTTTTTTCAGTGAATGGAAGAACCTTTTCCCATTCCTTATCTTTTCGTATCTGGGAAGCATAAAAAAAGTTCACCACAGATTCCAATGTATTCTCGTAACTCGTAAAAGTTGATGCGTTGCTTGCTGTTATTACAGGAGCATTCGAAATTTTCTCTATCGGATCCATCTCTTGTGAAAAAGAAAACGCCGACAAAGCAACAAGTATAATCGTAAGGAATATTCTCATCTGCATGTTTTTTATTTTAAACTGCGCTAATCCGCCACGGCGGGTTTCTATCGTCAGCCGCGGCTGACTCTTATCTCAACTCTGCACCCAATTGTTTTTCCAATTCGGCACGGATCGAATTCATAATTCCGTCTACCTGTGCATCTTTCAATGTTTGCTCTGCATCCTGGAATGTGAATGAAACAGCGTATGATTTCTTTCCTTCAGGTAAATTCTTTCCCTCATAAACATCAAACAACCCCACTTTTTGCAGGATCTTCTTATCCACTTTCTTAGCGATTTGCTCGATTTCAGCGAAACGTACCTTCGAATCCAGCAACAACGAAAAATCACGGCGAACTTCAAATGTTTTCGGCAATTCTTTGTACTGAACTTTCGCCAGTTTCAACGAATCCAAAACGGCATCCCAATCCAGGTCTGCTACAAAAACATCCTGTTTAACACCAAAATGCTTTTTCACCTTCGCATTGGCCCATCCCAGGGTTCCAACCACATTTTTTAGAATACGGATTTGATAACCGTCCGCTAAAACAACAGATTCGCCTAAACTTTCTTCCTGGATAAATGATGCCAGGCCAAGTCGTTCAAATACATTGGAGACAATTGCTTTTAATGTAAACAAAGTTGATTTCTCTAGTTTTTGCGCCCAGGATTCCTCCTGTTTGTTCCCGGTCATTAAGAGCAATAAGCGCTTATTTTCGGAATAAATGTCATTCTCGAAGGAATATGTTTTACCGAATTCAAACAAACGTAAATCCGGGTTCTGACGATTTTGATTATGCGCCACTGTTTCCATTCCCTGGAATAATAAACTCTGACGCATCACAGCCAAATCCTGGCTCAAAGGATTGAGCATTGTTACCGCTTTGGATACAGGAAACTGGTTTCCCCCTAATTTCTCAGCATATTGAGGACTTGTCAATGAATTGTTCATCATTTCATTGAATCCCATTCCTGCCAAAATCTCAGCCAAATTCACACCCAATCGTTCCAAATCCGGTTTTTCACTCACCACTAAAGATGTATTTAGTTTTTCCGGAAGCGGAATTTGATTGAATCCGTATATACGCAATACTTCTTCGATCACGTCAATTTCACGGTCTACGTCCACACGGTAATTCGGAACGGAAAGTTCCAACTGCTCGCTGGTCGAACTCAAAATCTCAAAATCAAGAGAGGTCAAAATATTCTGAATAAC
Source organism: uncultured Fluviicola sp. (assembly GCA_965650615.1). Taxonomy (GTDB): domain Bacteria; phylum Bacteroidota; class Bacteroidia; order Flavobacteriales_D; family Crocinitomicaceae; genus Fluviicola. The sequence continues at coordinate 2,178 of CBFGPJ010000542.1, forward strand.
AGCCGGAGCAATAACATGCCCCAATACCTGATTGATTCGATCAAAGCGCAGTGTTACTTTTCTTCTTTCAATCGGATTCGGATACAGGTCAACGATTTCCATTCCCACTTTTCCGCCTGCTACCTCCTGAATGAGTTGTACCGCTCTCTCCAAAGCATACGGAACCAAATCCACATCCACTCCACGTTCAAAACGGAAACTTGCGTCGGTCGACAAACCATGTCTTTTAGCTGTTTTACGAACTGAAACCGGCTGGAAATAAGCAGCCTCCAAAAAGACATCAGTTGTATGATCTGAAATCCCGGAATGATTTCCCCCGAAAACACCTGCAATACACATCGCTTCTTTTTCATTGGCAATGACCAGGTCTTCTTCGTTCAATTCACGTTCCACACCATCCAGGGTAATCATCTTCT
>CBFGPJ010000543.1:0-2586 GCA_965650615.1 uncultured Fluviicola sp.
GGCATAATATTTATAAGCTCAACTGAATCCTGCAGAGAATAGAATATTAATTTAGTATTCAAAGTTGAAAGAAATTACCAGCAAAATTCAAATGATATGTTTAAAACAATCTTATTTATTGCATGCCTGTTCACTGCTCACCTGGTAATGGCACAGAAAGCTCCTAGTAAGCAAACGATCACTATTAAAACACCAAATACCTGTGACCATTGCAAAGTATGTGAAACCTGCGGAGGAAAACTCGAAAGTCAACTTGGATTGGCAAAAGGAATTCAGTCCGTAACTTACAATGAAGCTGATCAGACTACAACAGTGGTTTACTGGACTAAAAAGACAACACCCGAAAAAATCCGTCAGGAGATTTCGCTACTGGGTTTTGATGCCGATGAAGTGAAAGCAGACCCAAACGGTTACAAAGAGCGGGATGCTTGTTGTAAAAAGTAGGATAATAGTTATAAAAACAAAAATCTGACTGCCCGTCAAAATGTGGGCAGTTGTTGTTTTATTTCAACGTGTTTTCAAACCACCCAAATGTTCCTCCTTCTAAAAAGAAGACTTCATTTTTGTAAATGGAGCGAATATAATCTGCTGCTTTTTCAGATCTTCCGCCACCTTTTCCACAGACTGTAACAACGGCTGCATTTTCATCGATATTCAATTCTCCATTTTCCAATTGCTCCATGGTAAGATTTATTGCATTCGGGATATGTTGTTCGTTGAATTCTCCCGGATTTCTAACATCAACAAGAATTACTTTCTGATCGCTATTCATCATTTCTTTCAACGTGAATTCAGAGATGCTTTTCATATGTTCCATGTGTTTGCTTTTTTATTTCATCCTACCTCCGATAACGATGGCGGAAAAAACGGTAAGTACTCCAATAACAATAATAGAGGCATCAATTCCCACCATATCTGCTATTATTCCGGTTAGAATTGCTCCAATGGCATAGCCAAGATCTCTCCATAAACGAAATACACCAAGACTTTTGGCTCTGTCAACCGGATGCGTATTTTCCGCTATGGTTGCTAAAAATGTCGGGTAAACCATTGCGGTTCCCCATCCCAGAATACATGAAAGAACGATGTAGTCAAAAAAAGAACTGGCAAAAACAAAAAACAGCAATGCAACACCCTGTAACAACATTCCCCAAAAGAGCATTCTTTTTTTCCGGAAATGATCCGACATCTTTCCTGTTACTAATTGCCCGATTCCCCAAACTGCGGGATAGGTAGCTGTGATAATTCCTATTTCACCAATGCTATAATTTTTCTGAGCCAACAGAATGGGAAATAATCCCCACGCCATCCCGTCGTTCAGATTGTTAATTAATCCGGCCTGAGTTACCGAACCTAAGTTCCGGTCAAACAAGGTGGTATCCCAAAACACATTTTTCAATCTTGGCAACTTGCTTGAGCTTGACTCCAATCCTACATGATGACGCGTATCTTTAATAAAAAAGATGGAAACAAATAAACCCAAAATTGAAAGCAGAATTCCGGTATAAAAAGGGTAAGGTCTCAGACCGTATTCACTGGCAATCCACCCCGTCAAAAATGCGACGACCGCAACGGATAAATAACCGGCAAACTCATTGAGGCCCATTGCTAACCCGCGGTTTTTTTCACCTACCAGGTCGATCTTCATGACCACGGTACTGGACCATGTAAGACCTTGATTGATTCCCAGTAAAACATTCGCAAAAACTATCCAGTTCCAATTGTCTGCAAGCATTAAGATAAGCGGAACAGGAATTCCAACAACCCAACCCACTATCAGCAGGTTTTTTCTGCCGAATTTATTAGCTAAAGAACCCGTAAAATAATTGGTGACAGCTTTGACAACTCCAAAAACAACAATAAATGACAGTATGGCAGTGTTTACGGCCAGATGAAATTCTTTTTCCGCGATTTGAGGAAGAATGGTGCGCTCCATACCAACCATCCCGCCGACGAACGCATTTACAATAATCAATAAGACAAATTGATTGAGATTTTCTTTTAGCCCTAATTGTGTTTCCCTTGCCATTTTTGCTTTGATACTTCAATTAACAATGCAAATCTATTGTCAACCAGTATTAAAACACTTTACATTTGATAAGAAATCACTTCATTGCTCTGATCCGGCTTAAACTAACCGGTGTAATACCTAAATAAGATGCGATGTGCTTTAATGGAACTCTTTTGATGACATCTGAAGATTCGTTCAGGAGCATCTTATATCTTTCCTCTGCCGTATGGAATTGGATAGTTTCTATTCGATTTACCGTATCGACATAAGCACTTTCAAAAATCAAACGAAACAAGCGTTCGATTTCCGGGAATTGATCATACAACTTGAAAAGTAGATTCGCATTAATGGCAATGAGTTCTGAATCCTCCAATAGCTGAATTGCCTTTTTTGAGGGTTTATTCCGGAACAAACTTTCCACGCGTGCAAGAATATTGTTTTCAAAAGCAAAGGATTCTGTTATCTCAATATCCTCTTTGAAGTAGTAAATCCGGGCAACTCCTTTTTTTATGAAATAAATCGTTTTACAGGTTTGCCCTACGTCCTGGATTACAGTGTTTTTCTTTACCCTTAAT
>CBFGPJ010000544.1:0-2574 GCA_965650615.1 uncultured Fluviicola sp.
TACAAGTGTAAACCAATAGCCCAAATTCCCAGGAAATTATTCAGTGAATCAGCTACATGACTTGTTTTCCCTAACCAGCGAACCCGTTGTTCCATCACTTCTGAGAGTGTTCCGGGAGTTTCTGTTTCTACTTTCAAGGCTTCATTTTCAACAATCTCAATCCGTTTTCCGGATGCCCGAAACGCCCTTAGCGTATAGATATCATCACCGCTTAAAATGTGATCATGGTCTTCAATATCATCCACCTGGTCGAAACTTGACACGTGGATCAGCAAATTTGCACCACTGCAGTTAACAGGTCGTGCCCATCCGGCAATTCCTTTATTCAAAAGTGTTGTAAAAAGGTATTCCAGGGTAAAAAAAGATTGCCACCACTTTTTCCCTGTCATTTCAACCGGGAGAATGATCAATTCAGCTTCCGGGAGCAAAAGCATGGACTTCATATAGTCTTTTCCGAAAGAAACGTCTGCATCCATTGTTAAACAATATTCCGTTCGTACATGGTCCATTCCAAAACGAATGGCACGCTTCTTCCCTCTTTGTTCTTCCGGTAAATGCAATAAACGGATCGGGAAAGCATCCATCTCCCTGAATAAATCAATATACGAATCTGAAGAATGATCATTCACAAAGATCCATTGTGCCGGCTGGTAACGCTGTGCGTAAATGCATTCCAAAAAAGCCTCAAGATTATCTGCTTCATTTCTAAAAGGGATCACAACCGATATTTCATCAATTGCCATCATCTTTTTTGAATTTCGGCTGATCCGCAAACGGTTTACGCCAAACAGCAGAGTTAAAATCGAAAGAATATAAAGAAGTACCCAGGAACCAATCAACCACATAACTTATTGTTTTCTTTTAGGTAACCAGATAAAACTACTCATAAATGCCGGTAATGCGATATTGATCAGGTAAATAATAATACTCGAAACAATTACATCCGGAACAGAAACGGTTGTTCCTGCAAAAACAAACAGGGCGGCTGTTTCGCGGATCAATACCTTTCCGGACCACAAAGATGGCACGAATGAAGTGAATAGGTAAATCAGCCAGATTTGTGTCAGCAGGAACCAAAAATCTTCGTAGCCAAAGGTCACGAATAACAAAACGTATTGCAAACTAAAAACACAAAAACGTATGGTTGAAAAAGCCAGGAAAGGCCATTTCAGATTTTGATAACGTCCTCTGATACTCTGCAACCTTCTGACAAAGGTGAAGCGGCTTCGTTGTTTGGGAAGCAGGTAATCTCCAAAGAAGTAAATCAGCAGAATTACTAACGCTCCTCCACTTGCAGAAATCCACAGGGAATTTGCCTGACCGTATTTCAGCAACACTGCCACTAATCCGAAAAGTAAGGTCGGAATGAGCTGGCTTAAATTGGCCAATGCAGTGGCGAAAATAATGTAGATCGTTTGTCGCTTTTGAAAATAAATCAACCTTCCCAAAAAGTTTCCCCATCCGTTCGGTGACATGAAACCGGAAGCTACTCCGGCCCAAAAGGCGTTTTTAACCAACCTGGATTCCACATTCAGCGGATCAGTAACAGTCTTCCATTTCAGGAATTCCATCCATAAATTAGGGATCAGCAACAAAAAAGCTGAGACCAGTGCCCACCAGTGTTTTACATCCAGTCCTTTGGCATGCTCCCAATCCACATTTTTCAACTGGAAATATAAGGTCCAGATTACGGCTGCAAATACCAATAATTTGAATAATGTAATTAAACCAGCTTGTTTTTTAGTAGCTTTAACTTTCTCTTTCATTTGCATGGCCGAAGATAAAATAATTTTAGGGATTGACCCCGGAACAACTGTATTGGGATATGGATTAATTCATATTCAGGGCACGAAAATTGAAATGCTCAACTTCGGAATTATCCAGCTGAACAAACTCGACAATCAACCGGATAAATTGAAACGCATTTTTGATCGCATTGACGGACTTATGGAAGAATACAAACCGGACGAAATGGCCATTGAAGCACCTTTCTTTGGAAAGAACGTTCAATCCATGCTGAAACTTGGAAGGGCACAAGGTGTTGCCATTGCTGCTTCACTCAGGAGAAATATCCCCTACGAAGAATATACTCCGAAACGAATCAAACAAGCGATCACTGGAAACGGAAACGCTTCAAAAGAGCAGGTTGCGGCAATGCTCCAAACGCTGCTTCGTTTTGAAGAACTTCCAAAATACCTGGATGCAACGGATGGTTTGGCAGCCGCGGTTTGTCACCATTTCTCCAAGGGAATCGGTGAAAACAACAAAAGCAAGGGAAATAGCTGGAGCAGTTTTCTAAGTAAAAACCCTGAACGAAAAATAAGATGAAAAACCTCACTTTCTCCATCATTTGCCTGCTTTTATTCCCCTCTTTCAACCAGGCACAGGAAGTCTTCGAATGGTATGAAGGTTCCTGCCTTACAAGAGCCCAGATCGATAGCTCAAAAGCAACTTATCAGCAAGTGCAAAACGCACATTATACTCTAATCCAGGCATCCGAATTGAGTCAGCCGTTCCTGGCTTATCAACCAAAAGACACTGCTTATTTAAAAGTAAAAAGCATCCGTTTTGAGT
>CBFGPJ010000545.1:0-2570 GCA_965650615.1 uncultured Fluviicola sp.
GATACTTTAACTACCGTCAGGGTGTTAAAAAGAAATCAGCACACACAGCCGGCGCTCATTGAAAACAGTGTGGGACTGAAAACCAAATTCTATTACAGTTCTACCATCAATAAATGGAATACGAATCCGAATTGTACGAATCCAAACTACAGTTTCCTGTATAATTATTCTTCTGTTGTAACCCGGAATATCGGACTTCCGATTCGGGTAACGGTTGGTTATGGAAGAGCAGATTCCCTTGCTACCATCTTTGAATATACCCATGACGGGCAGGTGAAAAAAATGATCGCTCCGTCCGGACATACCCTGGAATATACTTTTGATGGATTTAACCGTTTAACCAGTATAAAAGAAAACGACACGCGTCTGCTCTCAAGCAATGATTACAATTTATGGAAACACGGTTTCGGATTGTCTTTTGACGACCGGGCAAAACAAAACGCAGTTTACTCGGTTTTGTATCAAAATGCTGATACCACCGTTGCCCGCGAGTTCCAAAAAGCCTTTGTGGATCCCCTGGGAAGAAAATACGGGACCATTCAGGCTTACAACAATGGGGCCGATAACATTCAAATTCATAGCGGTAAAACCATTTATGATAATTGGGGAAGGCCAATCCAGCAACACAAACCCTGGCGTAAAGTCCAATCCGGAACAACCAATAGTACTATGCTCTTTGATCCGAATAATGCCAGTGCATCAGCCGGATTAAATGCAGGTACCAAATTTGAGAACGATCCAAAATCTATCGATATACTCCAGTCCGATTTCGGAATAGATATTGCCAATAACCAAAATCCCCTGGTTCGGAAAAACACCTGTATTACCAACCATATTTTTATGTCCTGTGAACTCGGATTAAGTAACACGGAACTGCAATTGGTAATGAATGCAGGTGGTACTGCGAATTTCCGGTTTACACGCGTTTCCATCACAGACCAGGACGGAAAGGAAACCATCAGCTATACCAATGCCATGGGGCAAAAGGTTGCTACTTTGTCGTATGTAATCTGGCCTTGTCTGAATGACCGGGTTCTGACGCTCTTTATCTATGATTCGTATGGTAACCTGATGAAAACGATCAATCCGCAGCGTCAGAATACCGACTATCAATACAATATGCTCGGGCAATTGATCCGCGAAAAAAATGTGGATGGCGGAGAAAAACGCTACATCTATAACAGGCAGGGAAAAGTACGGGCCATCCAGGATGAATCGGACCGTGCGAATCTGAACACAGCTCATGAACCGGCTCCGAGATACCGGGAATTTTTGTACGATAGTTATGGAAACCTGGTCCGGCAGCAACTGGTCGCTAATTCCGTTCATCACGATCCCTTCTGTTTTGTAAATAAGCAGACAGGAAGTCCGGGCGATCCGAATTACTTTGATTACCTGTTTTCCAACCGGATGACCCAGGATTGGCTGATCCGCTATAACACTCATGATCCTTTTGGAAGCGGGCCTGTCCTGGTAGCGGGAATGCCGATTACACCTCCCTATTCATTTGTGATACTGGAAAAACAACTGGAATACGGAGGAAACCAGGCTTCTCCGGCTTCTTTGGGGAAACTCGTAAAATCACTTTCATACGCCACGGTTGGTGATCCTAATGGTGCTCCTGTCCAGGAAATACAATATGCTTACAATGCCGAAAATTTGCTTGCTTCACAAACCATTAAGCAGCATCCCTCAGACATCGCTATTAATGATCAATTTGCTGTAAGAGCCAAAATTGAGTATTCCGGCTACAATTTCCGCGGCTCATTGCTGGAACAAAAAGTGGACATGGGTAATGACGGAAGCATTGATATGAAGTACTTCTATCGGTACGATGATTTGAACCGCTTGAATGAAGTGTTTGCTTCCCAGGGCGACCAATCATTGACGGATGCAACCAAGATCACAGCCTATGCCTATGATGATGCTCTGGGAATGGTTGTTAAAAAGGATTTCTATGTCGGAGGTATCGCAACGCATATTCAGTCTACTGCCATGCAATACGATGTTCGCGATCGATTGACTGAAATTTCAAGCAACCTGTTTACTGAAAACCTGTATTACGATGATTATGTACTGCCTGCTTACAACGGGTCAGCTGTAGCTCAGCAGAATGCCTTTAACGACAACATCAAAGGTGTCCTGATGAAGTACAATTTTAACCTGGCGACCAATAATCAAACAGCCGGGGGGATCTTCAATGCACCGACTATTTATGGCTACAAATACGATAATATCAACCGTTTGATCAACGCAGATGCCGTTGTCGGGTATTTCGTGAATCTGCACACCGGCAATGCTCAGAATCAATCACTGGCCTATGCCATCGGTGATGAGGAATGGGTTTACGATAAAATCGGGAACATCCATTACCAATACCGCACCAAACCGGGGACACTGCCAGCCAATGTTACACTGGTAGACAATTTCTTTTACACCTATGCCAACGGCACCAACCGTCTCACGAAAGTGGAAGACCAGGGAACAGCGGCAGCCCGCAATTATACCTACGATGTCAACGGCAACCTCCTCACCGATGACTTCCGGAATCTGAACGGGACGGATTACGT
>CBFGPJ010000546.1:0-2567 GCA_965650615.1 uncultured Fluviicola sp.
TTATTGTAACAAATGATCATGGAAGGCATCTGGATGGAATTCCGGGAGGATATACTGGGCATGGAGATAACTGTCAGGGCTGCAGACATATTGAGTTTTTCGCATTGTCACCCGATTTTAAATCCAATATCCAGTTGAATACTGCTTATGACCAGGTAGATATTTCGGCCACGATCAAAGAATTACTTCATTTTCCTTTTAATACCGGAAGAGGAGAGGTGATGGTGGACCTTTTTAAGTAATTCTCCCTATTATTTATAAGCGTTTCAACAAAAATTCCCGTTGCGCCTCTTTTGTGAAGTACGGAAAAAACATTTCCACCAATAGGTTGTGGTATTTGTCCACAGTCGTTTCTTCCGGTTCATTATAAACAGCAGCAGAAGCGATCCAGTAATCGCTGTAAACGCGAATCCGCTCGTTTAATCCTTCGTATTCCCCTTTAAATGCAGGTGCGCGCATAACTCCGGCATCAATTGCCAGATTGAAGGAATGTAAATAAGTTTGTTTCCGTATTTCTTCCAACTGAATAAAATGCGCATGAAGTTTCGGATTTTCCCGCATATTTTGATTGAAATCAATCATCAAAAAACGGTAACGGAACAGTGCTTCCATTCCGGCTCGTGTAGAATCAATAACGAATTGAAAGTTGATCTCTTCCGTATCGAGCTTTCCTTTTTCCTCGTTGAATACTTCCAATAGCTGAAAATAAAGTGCTTCAATGATGTCTTCCCGGTGCTTAAAGTGGTAATTCAGGTTTCCCTGACTGATAAACATTTCTGCCGCAATTTTCCGCAAAGTCACGTTTGGAACTCCATACTTATTGAATAAGTTCAAGGCCGTTTGTAATATTTTATCCCGTGTTTTCATTTTAATTTAGTAAACTTGACCTAATTCAAATAATTTTAGTACCTTTGACCTAAAGATATAAAAAATCTAGTATGAAACGTAAACAACTATTCGAATTTGAAGATCAATCCTGGTTTCCTTCCTTTCTAAGAAATTATTTAACCGATTTTCTGCAATTTATCTCTAATCAATTTGATATTTACAAAAATATCACACCACTTTTATCCGAACTAATAAAAAAAGATGGGAACAGTACCATTATTGATTTGGCTTCAGGTGGTGGAGGCGGTTTGTACCGTTTGTCGAATCGTTTGCAGCAAGAATACCCGGACCTGAAGATTATCCTTACAGATTACTATCCCAATCTGAAGGCCTTCGAATATGTTTACAGACAATCCAATATGTTCACTTTTGAAAGTCAGCTGGTAGATACACGTAAAGTTCCTTCACATTTGAAAGGAGTGCGTACGCAGTTTCTGTCCCTGCACCATTTCAGAGAAGAAGATGCGGTCCAAATTCTTCAAAACGCAGTTGACAGTCAAAGCCCGATTGCTTTGTTCGAATCCCAGGAGCGGAATATCAAAAGTGTATTGGCGATGATCCTTTCTCCTGTCAATGTGTTATTGATGACGCCATTTATCCGTCCTTTTTCATTCGGAAGATTGGTTTTCACCTACTTGATCCCGCTGGTTCCGCTCTTCGTTATGCTCGATGGAATTTTATCCGCTTTAAGAACTTATACCATTCCGGAAATGAATGAATTGATTTCCCGCGTGAACGGGCATGAAAATTATGAATGGAAAGTAGGAAGACAAAAATCCGGTCCGGCGGGGATTTTGTATCTGATTGGAAGCCCAAAGAATAATTGAAAATGGAGAATGTAAAATGTAAAAAGAATTGAAACTGAAATCCTTCCTTTTCAATTCTCCATTTTAAATTTTCAATTCACAAACCTATACCGTATCTTTGCAATCTTAAAATAAGAGCAAACAATCATTTATGAGCAATACAACTGAAAAATTAGCTTACAAAGTAAAAGACATTTCACTTGCTGAGTGGGGTCGTAAAGAGATCGTTTTAGCAGAAGCTGAGATGCCTGGATTAATGTCTTTGCGTGCTGAATACGGTGCAAAAAAACCTTTGAAGGGAGCACGTATCGCAGGATGTTTACACATGACAATTCAAACTGCTGTTTTGATCGAAACATTGGTTGAATTAGGAGCGGAAGTTACCTGGTCTTCTTGTAATATTTTCTCAACACAAGATCATGCTGCTGCTGCAATTGCTGCTGCAGGAATTCCTGTTTATGCATGGAAAGGTATGAATGAAGAGGAGTTTGACTGGTGTATTGAGCAAACGTTATTCGCTTTCGAAGGTGGAAAACCATTGAACATGATTTTGGATGACGGAGGTGATTTGACAAATATGGTTTTCGATCGTTTCCCTGAATTGACTGCAGATATTCGCGGATTGTCTGAAGAGACAACAACAGGTGTTCACCGTTTGTACGAACGTAAGAAAAACGGAACTTTGGTTATGCCTGCAATTAACGTAAACGATTCAGTTACAAAATCAAAATTCGATAACAAGTACGGATGTAAAGAGTCTTTGGTGGATTCTATTCGTCGTGCAACAGACGTGATGATGGCTGGTAAAGTAGCTGTTGTTTGTGGTTACGGTGATGTTGGTAAAGGTTCTGCTGCTTCGTTGCGTGGTGCCGG
>CBFGPJ010000547.1:0-2553 GCA_965650615.1 uncultured Fluviicola sp.
TTCTTGCTGAACTCAATTCGTTGATCTCAACCAATAATCCAATTTGTTTTTTGCAGTTCCATTCGGTTCCAATTTGAAAGATGGCCTTTCGTACAGTGTCATTTGGACGGTTAACTCCATGATTACTTCATCACGTGCAATCAATAACTTACAGGTCTCACCTTCTCCCAAACTTCCTACATAACTTTCAACCGCACTGTTATCAACACGTATACCGTCAGCAGCAATAATTTCGTCACCCACACTCAAGCCTGCTGTTTCAGCTGCGCTTCCGGCACGAACTCCTTTCACAATACAGCTTCCCCCTTCCTGTGATAATGATGCACCGAAAGAAGTTGTCGCTTTTCCTGTGTAAATTACATCTACACCTATCTTTCCGAATACTTCCCTGTAATTCGGAATTTCCGTACCGTTTACATAGTTATCAAAGAAATAATCCATATCCTGCCCCAGGAATTTTTCCAGGGCATCCTGGAATTCAATTTCAGTAAATCCACGGTTCTTCTTGATGTAGAATTCTTCATACAGGTATTGCATGAAGTTATCCAGGCATTTTGTTCCGTTGAATTTATCGACAATGACCGCATCCAGGTAAGCCCCTAAAACAGCTCCTCTGGAATAATAAGTCATCGTGGTGTTTGCACTGTTTTCATTCGGACGATATCCTTTGATCCATGCATCGTAACTGGAATGTGCTACCGGTTGAACACGGGAACCAACAGATCCTTCTACATAATTCAATGTTCCCTGAAGTTTTCTTAAATACTCCTCTTTTGTATAATATCCGGCTCTCACCAACATTAATTCATCGTAGTAAGAAGTAAAACCTTCCATTACCCAAAGCAGGGATGTATAGTTTTCTTCATCATAATTGAATGGACCAAATGGAAATATTCATGTGCAACAAGAGATAAAAAATCTTTATAAGCACCTCCGTATGTCCAGCGATTGACACTTAAAACACAGGAATTGGCATGTTCCAGACCTCCTTGTCCGTTTACGACATTGTGAATAATAAAAGTGTAGTTTTTATTGGGGTTTTTACCCGCAAAAACTTCATTTTCCGCTTTAACGATCCGGGACATGTCTACCTTCAATTCATCCACATCGTAGTTCCCTGAACCAAAAATTGCCACTTTGTGTTTTGTTTCACCAACTGTAAAATCAAACACTTCCTGGTTTCCAATCTCAAAAGGTGAATCTACCAATACATCGTAATTCGGGAATTGAAAGGTTTCGGATCTCTCACCTGATTTCTGTTCAACAGTCTTCTCCAGAGGTGTTGTGATCACTTTAAAATCTGCATGAGGGTAAACCGTTACGGTTCCAGGTTTATCTTTGTGCCCATCCAGGTAACAAAAAACACCCGAACTGGATACGAAACCATGAGTCAGGTCCAAAAAGCTGGTCCTAACAGACAACTCAAATGCATATACTTCGTACTGAACACGCACTTTTTTTGCTTTTCCGGAGCTTACTTTCCATGCATTTTTTGAAGTTTTGGCAACTTTCAACGATCCACCTTTTTCATCAAAAGCACGAACCAAATTCACATTTTTAGAAAATTCCCTCACCAAATACGAACCTGGTGCCCAAACAGGCATTTTCACTGTTAAATCCCCTGCTTTGAATTCAGAAATTTCCATTTCCACTTCAAAATAGTGATTCTGAGGTTTACTCATTCGCAGTGCGTATTGAATTTTTTGTGCGTTAATTATCCCGGCTAAGCCAAGTGATACGATAAGTAATGCTGATTTCATGCTTGATTTTAATTTAGCCAAATATACTTCTTTCAAAAGAAATTCATCATTTTCTAATCTCAGTTAACAGCAATTTGACATGCGATTTATATTGTAGCAAAAGTAAGACCTGAATTTTGCACCATGAAAAAATCATTGGTGGTAGTACTAGGAGGATTCGGTTTGGTGTTGTTGATTTTTGCTTCGATGTCCTGGTACTTTAATCAGAAAATGCATGAAAAACAGGCTTTACTTGTAAAACTGGACAATCTCTCTACGCAAATACAAGATCACAAAGATTGGATGGAACACCTTACCAATCAGCGTTTATGGTATGATTCAATTGCAAAGGACGAGCTTGAATACCGCAGAAAGAACAGCTTTGCTCATGAATTAATCCGGCAGGACCTAAGTGCCGTGTTCTCTTCTGATAAGAAAGTGGAAAAAGAATTATTGATCACATTGGATGGCATTTTGCTAATTGAAGACCGGATCTTGAATGATATTGCAAAAATTGGGTTTAAGGAGTTCGGATACATTGGAAAGATACGCGAAGTCATTCACCGGGTAGAAGAAAAATTCCCGCAATTTGACGAACAAATTCTGAGTTTACGCAGACATGAAAAGGATTACATCATGCGCAACGATGAGAATTATGCGGAATCACTTCACCAGGAAATAGCAAATTGGCAGGCACGTGGAAATTGCCCACCGGAACTGGACCAGTACCTCCAGTATTTTGATTCGGTCAGAAACCGCATCCAACTGTTGTTTGCAATTCCAAACAGGAACCATTATTCCAACTGGTCCTTGA
>CBFGPJ010000548.1:0-2553 GCA_965650615.1 uncultured Fluviicola sp.
CTTATTTCCAGTTTTTCAGCACTTTTTCGGCTTGTTTGGAATAAAAACCCTTTTGATTTCGGATTTTAATGAATAATTCCTTCGCGCTGTTCTTATCACCATTTGCCAATCTGCTTTCGGCCAGATACCATTCTGCTTCATCATTGAAATTCGAAAACTCCAATTGAAGGCAAGCTGAAAAGTTAACACAAGCGTCATTATATTGGCCCAGATTATAGTAACACCAACCGGCATAGAAACGTGCATTTACATCATCGGGATAATTTTTAATGATCTCATTGAACCTGGAAAGAGCTTGTTTCCATTTTCCACGGTTCGTATAGTTCAATGATTTATCCAGGTAATCCATATACGGGACGTTCACGATTTTCATTTGAGGTTCTTCCTGAACGACGTCGTCTTTGTTTTCCTGGTCCGCAGGAATCCCTGTGAGAATAATTTGTTCGATTTGTACTGTTGGTTTGCTTCTATAGTGTGAATAATCGATTGCTTTCAGGTCCTGCAAATAAATCTCCTTCGCAATTTTTTGCTTTGAAACGGTAACCGGTTTTTGTTCAATCACCGGTGGAAGTGGTTCCAGGACGAGTTCGGGGAAGGGAATATCGACAATTTCTTCCTTTTTATCCGCCGGTGGAAGGTTCTTGATCTCGTTTTGAGAAGTTTTGATTTCGCTCACCGTAATCTGGTCCTTTTGCGGAATTACCTCCAGGGTATCGATTTCTTCCGGGATGTTGATATCCGTATTTTCCAATTTCACCAGCAGCGGTTTCTCCGTTTTCGAAGAATTCTCTGTTTTCGATAACAAGAAAAAGGTGAGAGTCAAAATTACCACGGCAGAAAGTCCTAATATATAAGGAATGAAATTGGTTTTCGGGAATTTCATTTTACGGTCGAGTTGTTTCATCTTTGAAAACGACACATCAGACTGCTTCCACCCTTCAAGAGCATCACGATCAAAATCACTGAGATGTTCATTTGATTCTTCTTTTGAGAAGGTTTGAATGAGTTTCTCAAATTCATTTCGGGATATGTAATCTTTATTCTTCATGACTTTCCATCCAGATTTTTAAATTTCTTTTTCCATTTTGAATTGAACTTTTCACTGAGTTTAAAGGAATGTTCAATTCGTCGCTAATTTCCTGGTAGCTCTTATCCTTTAAATAGAAGAGCTCTATGCAGATTCGCTGTTCATCTTTTAAATGTTGAATAGCTTGTTCCAATTTGCTTAATTTAAGTTCCCGCTCATTCAATTCTTCAGTTTCGTGGGTTTCCGCCTGAAGGAGATTTTCATGAATCGGTGTTTGATGTGTTTTTTGCTTACGAAGATGAATTAAACACTCATTTTTGGTTACCTGGTAGAGCCAGGACTTAAAATGCTGAATGGTATGTTTTTCAATTTTTTGGTTCAATTCCCCGAAAATTTTCATCGTAGTATCTTCAGCGTCTTCATAACGTTTAAGATACTTGATGCACGTTCCCAAGACCAAATGTCCATAACGTTCATATAATAAAGGTATAGTAAACAGGTTTTCTTCCTGTTTGTAAAGCTGGATCAGATCCAGATCCGACAAATTGCTGTACCTCTTATGCCCGCGTTGAAACAACATCATGACAAAGAGATGCATGAAATGAAATAATTCCATAAACTAGTTATACTATATATAAAAGTAAGCACTTAAATTTACACGGTATGAGTAAACTGAAAAGAATCGGAGTTTTGACTTCAGGAGGAGATTCTCCTGGCATGAATGCATGTATCCGTGCCGTTGTAAAAGCAGGAATTGGAAAAGGTGTAAAAGTATTCGGTATTGAAGATGGATATAAAGGGATGATCGAAGGTCGGATCCGGGAGTTATCATATACGGATGTCAATAATATTATTCATTTGGGGGGGACGATCCTTGGGACAGCCAGAAGTGAGGTGTTTAAAACGGCAGAAGGAAGAAAACAGGCTGTTGCCAATTTGAAGAAACATCAAATAGAAGGATTGATATTAATTGGTGGCGATGGAACTTATGCGGGCGGGATGGCTTTAACAAAAGAGTTCGAAATTCCCATCATCGGTTTACCTGGGACAATAGATAATGACATTCATGGTACTGACTTTACAATAGGTTATGACTCCTGTTTGAACACAGTAGTTGAAGCTGTAGATAAAATACGTGACACTGCTTCAAGTCATCACCGGGTGTTTTTTGTAGAAGTTATGGGAAGAGCTTCGGGTTATATCGCATTGAATAGTGCAATAGCGAGTGGAGCAGAATCCGTATTAATTCCTGAAACCTTAACAGAGATTAGTTTACTTGCTAAAGAAATAAAGGACCAGAATAAAGGAATTCGTAGTTCCATTATTATAGTGGCAGAAGGTGATGAGGAAGGTGGTGCGAGAGAAATCATGGAAAAAGTGAAGCCTTATTTGGAAGGGTATGAGTTGAGATATTCCGTTTTGGGACACATTCAGCGTGGTGGAAGTCCCTCCGCATTTGATCGGATTCTGGCTACAAGAATGGGAGTAAAGGCTGTTGATTTATTAATTGAAGGAAAAAAATCGAT
>CBFGPJ010000549.1:0-2551 GCA_965650615.1 uncultured Fluviicola sp.
ATGGAACGCATTCTTCCTTTACTGTCATCCGGATCACCTTTTGCCCAAACACAACTGTTTGTGTAAGCAACAATATCATTAATAAACCAATGCTTTTCATACGATTCATTTTGTCCTCAATTTACAAATTTGCTGCCAAACTTTTCGACATCCATGCGAATATAAAAAAAGCTCCCCGAAGGAAGCTTCGTTCTGAAAGTTTTATACTTCCGATGTGAATCCGATTTCCTATATTGCATTATTAATGAAACGATTATGAAAGCACTATACTTAATTTTTATCGGAACGCTGTTGAGTTTCAGTTCCAATGCACAAAATTTCGTAAATGAACCGAAAGGAAGTTATGGAGGTGACGGAAAAAATGCACCCAATCTCCAATTGAACGAAAATCACACGTTTATTTATACGGACCTTACCAACCCATCCAAACCGATTCTTGCGGAAGGCACCTGGTCATTGGAAAACAATGAATTGATCTTACAATCGGATTCCAAAGCACGCCTGAATAAAAAATACACCGTGATTCGTGACGGATTATGCGTTAAGACCCGAAAGAATTTTGCTTTCTATACGCTATGTAATTGCAAATTCTAGGTGTTTACCTCATCATATTCAAATGACCATTGAAAACCTCGTAACGGTCATCATCCAGGTTCTTGATCCGGATTGTCCAGGTGTAAATTCCTGCCTGCACCAATTTCCCCTGGTAAGTTCCGTCCCAACCTTTCGCCGCATCGTGTGATTCAAACAGGGTTTCTCCCCAACGATCATAGATCGTGAATGAATAATTCTGGAGATCATAACCTGCTGTGATTACCGGTGCAAATACATTGTTGAATTCGTCTCCATCCGGGGTGAATGAATTGGGAACATAGATGATTTTATTGTCCTTGACTACAATCACCAAACTTGCTGCATCAACACAACCGTTTGAACTGGTAACCGTGAGTGTCACCGGATAATTCCCAGGAACCTGGGGAAATTCATGGTTCGGATTCTCCAAATTACTGTTATCCCCGTCTCCGAAATTCCAAAAATAACTGTCTCCGTTCACCGAATGATTAGTAAAATGAGTCGTTGTTTCGGTTTGCGGAAGTACTTGCGGACTTGCACTGAAACCCGCATCCGGAATTGGGAAAACTGCAATATAATTGGTTTTTGTTGTACTGGAAGAACAACCGTTCCGGGTATTCGTCAAAGTGATGGAATAGGTTCCCGCGGTATTGAAGGTATGATCTGCCGTTCCAATTGTATTGGCAGTGGTATTATCTCCAAAGTCCCAGGAAGATCCTGCTACTGATGGGTCGGAAGTAAAATGAACAGTAACCGGGCTGCAGCCACTCAAAACATCTGCTGAAAAATCGGAATCCGGTAAGGGATTTACAACAATATCCATGGAATTTGTCCCACCACAGCCTTGTGTGTGAACATAGGTGATTGTATGTGTCCCGGCACCCGCAGTTACCGGATCGAAAATGCCTGTCGGGGCCGTAATTCCGGTACCCGACCAGGTTCCACCCGGAATATCAGCTGTTAAACTTACCGGTACAATAGTATTTTCACAGAAAGGACCGGCTGGGGTCAGATTTGGCGTTACCGGATTGTTTACCGTGATCGACATACTGGTTGTTGTGGCACATTGTCCAGCATCCGGTGTAAATGTATACGTACCGGAGGAAGTATTGCTCACTATTGCCGGAGACCAGGTACCGCTTATTGAATTATCCGAGGTTGCAGATAAAACCGGCGCGGCATCACCGGAACAAAGCGCCGGAATTTGATTAAATGCTGGTGTAAGAGCAGCATCCACAATGATCGCTACTGTTACCGGGGCAGCGCAAGGGTTTCCGGTTGGAGTAAAGGTATAGTTGCTCGTTCCGGCAATCAAAGTGCTTACCGTTGCCGGCGACCAGGCTCCCGTAACACCATTGTCCGAAGTGGTCGGTAACGTTTGTGGTGTTGCATTCAAACAGTATTGCGGATGTGTCGGGAAAGTCGGAGTAATCGAATTATCCACCGTAACGGAAATAGTGACAGGTGTATTGGAACATTGTCCGGCATTCGGTGTAAAGGTGTAGGTGCCGGAAGCAGTGTTGCTGATTGCATTGGGCGACCAGGTTCCTGCAACAAGTGGGACATTTGTCTGAACCGGGAAAGCAGGAGCTGTCTGACCTGAACAAAAAGCAGGAACAGCAGCAAAAGTTGGGGTAATTGCCGGACTTACCGTAATGGTAACCGTTTCTACGGAGGTACAACCCGTTGAAGAGGTGGCATTTAGGATTGCTACATAGGTTCCGGTACTCGGATAAGTTACGCTGTGAGGTCCCGGCCCGGTTGCACTGGCAGGAGTTCCCGGACCATTTGCAAAGTTCCAGCTCAACGTATTGTAGCCAGTTGATGTATTTCCGTCCAGGGAAACCGCCACTCCCGGACATACTATAAAAGGGCCTCCTGTAATATTCGCATCCGGACCCACGAAGGTTCCGGTTCCGCCCCAGTTCAACGTAAATCCGTTGGTTGCGTTCGTATTGTTGATCAGAACCGCATAGCT
>CBFGPJ010000550.1:0-2547 GCA_965650615.1 uncultured Fluviicola sp.
GAAACAAGTTGCGAGATCCTTTCGATAGGTGAATTCTTCCCTGTTGTCATCTTCAATCGCTTTGACATCCGCGATTGAATAGGCGCTTTTTCCCTGTGCGCTGATTTCCCTGAACACCACATTGATTCCATCCGGTTTATTGCAAATAGCCGTAATCATTTGTTTCAGGTTATCCACTGCCTGGTCTGTTGGCCTAAAACCGGTCATATAGATAATTTCGATGGTAATTGATTTGTAATTCTTATCCGAAAGAATATCATTGGCAGAGTAACCTACCTCCTGCCGGTGGAATTTCTTTATTCGACGGTCACTGTCTTTTTTACAGGAATAAGGCAAAAATGCCAGGAGTAGCACAAAAATGAGATGAAGCGTACGCATACTGATCTGTTTTCAGAAAGATATTAATTTTCGGGAAAGAAAAAAACTAATTTAAACAAGCGACCTGGCTACTATCAACCAAATAAATAATACAACAAAAACGATTGGTTTCAGTTTATGTGCTCCCTTTTGCTTTGCGAAAAGCATAAACAATCCAAACAATAGTAGTTGGATTAGAATAGAAATTAAGAGCATCAAATTACTATAATAAAGGACTGATGCTATCAAAAACACAAAATGGAAAATGCTCAAAACAAGAGTTGGAACAGAATAACTTACCATAAGATACCCGAGCAATAAGATAGTATTGAAAATCCAGAAAATTTCAGCAACTCCTGCAGAAGGTGAAAGTCCTGCAGACTTTTGTAGAATCAAAAAGCCCCAATAATTCAATAAGACACAAATAAAAACATCAATAAGCAGAATCAGAACAGTTTTCATTTTCACAGATTAGCATGATTGGATGATTCAATAATTTAAAAGTATTCAAAAAAGGTGTGTTTTAAACTCGGAAATGTGATTTTTAACTTGAAAGTGTATCTTTGGTGCCCACAAACCTTTTTTCATGAAAGAGAAGAATGCTGAACTAATTCAAAAACGCGATGCTGCACAACTAGGTGGTGGACAAGCGCGTATTGATAAACAACATGCCCAGGGAAAACTAAGTGCAAGAGAACGTGTAACTTTATTAATGGACGAAGGTTCATTCCAGGAAATCGGGATGTTTGTTGAGCATCGTGCTACTTCATTCGGATTGGAAAAAACGAAAAGCCCCGGTGATGGTGTAATCACGGGTTTCGGTACGATCCACGGAAGAGTTGTGTATGTTTTCTCGCAGGATTTTACGGTCCTTGGCGGGTCTCTTTCCGAAACACATGCACAGAAAATCTGCAAAGTATTGGACCTTGCCATGAAAAATGGCGCTCCTGTTATCGGATTAAATGATTCCGGCGGTGCTCGTATCCAGGAAGGTGTTGTTTCATTGGCAGGTTATGCGGATATTTTCTATCGCAACACCCGTGCTTCGGGAGCAATTCCACAAATCTCTGTAATTATGGGGCCATGTGCCGGTGGAGCAGTGTATTCTCCTGCATTAACAGATTTTGTCTTCATGGTAGAAGATACTTCCTACATGTTCGTAACCGGGCCAAACGTTGTAAAGACCGTAACACACGAAGAAGTTAGTTCGGAAGATTTGGGTGGAGCGAAAGCGCACGCTGAAAAATCCGGAGTGACACATTTTACAGCCGCAAATGATGTGGAATGCTTACGAAAAGTACGTGAGTTATTGACGTACATGCCTCAAAATGCCATGGAGTTGGCCCCGCAATTCGGCACAGCTCTGTTTGCAAAAGAAAAATTAAGCCGCATTCAAACGATTGTTCCTGACAATTCAAATTTACCGTATGATATCCGTGAGATCGTTGATTGTTTAATCGATGACGATACCTTCCGTGAAGTACAAGCTGATTTCGCACCTAACATTGTAGTTGGATTTGCCCGTCTGGATGGAAGATCCATTGGGGTTATTGCAAACCAGCCGGCTTCCATGGCAGGAGTTTTGGATATTGATTCTTCCAGAAAAGGGGCACGTTTTGTGCGTTTCTGCGATTCATTCAATATTCCGCTTTTGGTACTGGAAGACGTACCGGGATTCTTACCGGGAACCGACCAGGAATGGAGAGGAATTATTACGCATGGAGCAAAATTATTGTACGCATTTTCTGAAGCGACTGTTCCAAGGATTACGGTAATTACACGTAAGGCTTACGGTGGTGCATTCGATGTAATGAACTCAAAAAACATTGGTGCAGACCTGAATTACGCCTGGCCAACTGCTGAAATTGCCGTAATGGGAGCGAAAGGAGCTGCGGAAATCATCTTCAAATCCGAAATCGCTGCAGCTGAAGACAAGGAAGCGAAATGGAAAGAAAAAGAAGCGGAATATGCCGACATGTTTGCTAATCCATACCGCGCAGCTGAAAGAGGTTTCGTAGATGCGGTGATTTTACCGGAGGAAACGCGTGCTACGCTGATCGCAGCGTTTAAATCTTTGGAGAAAAAATCGGAAACATTACCGAAGAAAAAACACGGAAACATTCCGTTATAATATTTTAATATAAAACACGTAGGGGCGCGATTAATCGCGCCCCTACGTGTTTTATATCG
>CBFGPJ010000551.1:0-2541 GCA_965650615.1 uncultured Fluviicola sp.
TACAGTGCCGGAACCAATTAATTCAAAAGTGAAACCGGGATCCGGAAAAACCGGTACAATCCAGATTGCAGTATCATTTGAATGGGATTCATAATTCGTCGTATCGTATATCCTGCTCGGGTCCAGGTTCGTTGTGGAACGTTCTTCCGGAGCTTCCAGGATTGTCAGAAATTCATAATTTACATTTCTAAGATCAACAATGGATTCATGACCATTGCAAAGTACAAAAGTAGTATCATCCAGATTCCCATTGTAATTCGGGGGAAATTCAGAAAACAGGATTTTTCCTTCAGGACTTACATCCAATCCGAAAGGAATTAATTGCGCATTTCCTTTCAAAAGAAAAGCCAGGAATAAACATACGATCAATTGTTTATGCATACCTTCATTACAATTTTTAACCTTTTTCGTTCAACTGTTATACAAACTATGAACGCAACACATTAGTTGCCCGGACTCCTTTAAAATGCTTACTTCTAACCAGGTGTAAAAAATCATCTTCCTTTAAAAATTACATTCTTTTACATTTCATCTGTTACTTCTGAACCAAAATTCATTTACCTTCAGTAACCAAATCCGAATTATGAAAACAACTGCTTTATTCATTCCGATCTTATTGATTACCTCAAACCTTTTTGCTCAAAACTCTTATTCCGAAGCAACATTGAAGAAAATAGCGGAAGTAGAGAATAACATCACCGGAAATGTGATCGTGAACAATGAGAAACCACGAACGATCGAAGAACAAATGAAGCGTTACAACGTAAAGGGAATGAGTATCGCAGTTATCCAGGATTACAAAATTGCCTGGGCAAAAGCATACGGCTGGGCTGACGAGTCGGAGAAAAGACCGATGACAACGGAAACTCTGTTCGAACCGGGATCCATCAGCAAATCGCTGAATGCTGTCGGAATACTGAAACTGGCACAGGAAGGAATGCTTGACCTACATGCAGATATCAATCAATACCTAAAATCCTGGAAGTTTCCTTATGATAGCCTTTCCAAAGGAAAAAAGATCACTTTGGCTGAAATCCTCAGTCACAATGCCGGTTTATCGGTTCACGGTTTCCCGGGACACAATCGCAACGGTGAAATCCCCAGCGTTTTCCAGGTATTGGACGGAAAGTCCCCGGCTGTGACTCCGGCCGTAAGAAGCGAATTTGAACCTGGCTTGAAGTTTCAGTACTCGGGTGGAGGAACTACGATATCCCAGGTCATATTAACCGATATTACGGGACAATCTTACGATCAGTGGATGTATGACAATGTGCTGAAACCAATCGGGATGACACATAGTTCGTATGCTTATCCGAATGTAGCTGATGATCTGAGCAAGTATTCATCTGCCTATTATCCCGATGGTTCTCCCGTATTGAACAAATTCCACCTTTACCCGGAACAGGCAGCAGCCGGATTGTGGATGACCCCCAGCGATCTGTGCAACTACATCATTGATCTGCAGTTGGCATATAAAGGCGGGAAATCAAAGGTGTTGACAGAAGAAATGGTGAAACTGCACCTGACTCCTTACAATAATGGCCCGACCGCAATGGGAACTTTTATCCTGGACATAGATGGAGCCAGATATTTTGAACACGGAGCAGGAAATGACGGTTTTTGCGGGCAGTTCTATGGGAGTTTGGATGAAGGTTATGGTGTGGTAATTTTCCTCAATACTGAAGACGGGAGTTTACTTTACGAAGTAATCAGCAGTGTTGCAAAAGCATATAACTGGAAAAACTTTTACCGTGAACCACAACGGAAGAACACGGAAGAAGTAATTGTTGTTCCCGACAATATCCTTGAAAACTACCGGGGAATTTATTTGTTTGATGATCATTGGGCTTCGGTAGAGAAGAAAGACGGGATATATCGTTTCTACACCGATGGCCGTTCTGCAGATATGTATTTTACTTCCAGCACGTGTTTTTTCAATCGTGAATTCCAGGCAGTAAAAGAGTTCATCACCGATAAAAAAGGTAGCGTAACCGGTTACACACGAAAAGTTGATGGGAAAGAATTTCCAAATGCGACCAAAGTGCTCGATCCGAATACCCTTCACCTGCCTGTGGAAGAGTTTGCAAACATTGGCTGGCATTTAATGGAGATCAAACAATACGACGAATCAATCACCTATTTTAAACGCGCTGTTGAATTGTATCCAAACGACTTAAACTCGAAATTAAACCTGGCTCATGTATACCTGTTCAATAAAGATTACAAAAACGCCATTGCGATTTACAAAGCACATACAGGTAAATATATCCGGCCGGAATATACCTGGGAAGACGGATTAAAAAGCGACTTCATGTACTTTAAAGAGCACAGTTACCATGTGACTGATTTTGAGAAAGTCTTTACGGAATTGAACATTGAAAAACCTAAAGGATATTGATTTCCTTCACCATTTTAACGTGTGGAATTCCATCTTCCGGAAAGTATGCTCCTTCGATCAGGTATTGGTTGTTCAGGTAAAATTTTACTGCAGTATCCCGTGCATGACAAAAAATACGATGTTTTCCATTCTCCAAAGAAATC
>CBFGPJ010000552.1:0-2530 GCA_965650615.1 uncultured Fluviicola sp.
GAGGAAACGAAGAAAAAGCGAAAAAACAATTCCAGGATGCTCCGAAAACACTGAAGGCTTTAGAATACTGGTTCGGCCCTTATCCATTTTATGAAGACGGATACAAATTAGTAGAAGCTCCTTATTTGGGAATGGAACACCAAAGTGCTGTCGCTTATGGGAATGGATTTAAAAACGGTTACCTGGGTTCCGATTTGAGCAGTACCGGAGTCGGCTTGAAATGGGATTTCATTATTGTACATGAAAGCGGTCACGAATGGTATGGAAACAACATCACTTCGAAAGACATTGCGGATATGTGGGTCCACGAGGGATTCACTTGTTATAGCGAAACTTTATTTACCGACTATTGGTTCGGGAAAAGCGACGCAGATAAATACTGCCAGGGACTTCGGAAAAACATCCTGAACGACAAACCGATTATCGGTCCATATGGTGTAAACACAGAAGGAAGCGGCGACATGTATTACAAAGGAGCAAATATGCTGCATACCATTCGAACGATTTATGGAAATGACTCCCTGTTCCGTATGATGCTACGCAAAATGAATGCAACGTTTTATCATCAAACAGTGACAACCCAACAGATCGAAGGATTTATGTCGAAAGAACTGAATATGGACCTTTCCAAAGTGTTTGATCAATACCTGCGGGAAAAGGACCCACCAACATTGCAATTAAAATATTCCAAAAAGAAAGTCAAGTTTCGTTGGATCAATTGCGTAGAAGGGTTCAACATGCCAATCATGAACGGAGATCAAAAACTGAGCTGTACCTCCAAATGGAGTTCTTATGCGTTCGGGTCAAACAGTTCCTTCGAAGTGAATCCGAATATGTACATTCTGAAAAAAGAAAAAAAGTGAATTGGTTAAAATGAGTAACTTCGTGCTTTTATTTTAGTAGCATGAAATACATTTACCACCTTATCATCTGCCTTTTTCCGGCAATTTCTTTTGGTCAGTTAATTTTGGGAGGGAATAATCCAAATGATTTTATTGCGAGTTCGCTTTCCAGCAATAACGTTTCTATATCGAATGTAAGCTACTATGGTTACTACGGATCAGTTTGTTATTTCTCTGCAAATGTGCAGAACATGCCGTTTACTTCCGGAGTATTAATGACTACTGGAACAACCAATATTGCTGTTGGACCGAATAATGAGTCAAATGCTGGTATCGACAATGGCTTTGAGGGCTATACCCCGTTGACAAGTATGTTTGGTGCACAAACTCATAACGCATCTGTCATTTCTTTCGACGTCATTCCATACGGGGATACCTTAAAAATCAAATATATTTTCGCTTCGGAAGAATATCCGGAATACGTCGGGTCTCAATTTGTAGACGGATTTGCCATTTTCATTTCCGGTCCGGGGCTACCAGGAAATCAAAATATTGCGCGTTTACCAAATGGAGCTTCTACAACAGTTAATAATGTCAACAATGGTAATCCGGGTGGAACAGGTTCCGGTATAGGCGCTTCACCTGCGGTGAATCCACAATATTTTGTAACTAACGGGAATGGAAATCAGGCCCCTTTCAATTCAAGTAATACTTACCTTGAATTTGATGGTTTGACGGTTCCATTAACTGCTAAATCAGTGGTAACACCGGGTCAAACATACCATATTACTATTGCCATTGCTGATGCAGGAGACGGAATATTCGATTCCGGTGCCTTTATGGAAGAAGGAGGAATTACTGCAAGTACCAGAGAAACTAATTTGGATAATTTTGTCAGCGTGAATTATAATTCAGTGAATCAACAAGTCACCATTAAAATCAGTGAGTCTCATGATAATTTGTGCTATTCCATTGTAGACTTATCCGGAAAAACAATGGTACAATCCAAAATTACCGAAACAACAACTGTTGACCTAAGTAATTATTCTTCCGGAATGTACCTCATCCGTGTGACAGGAGGCAATGATCAAATTACTAAAAAAGTCATTCGTTGACCAAGAGTCTTCAATAGGTAATTTTGTTAATTAATTCTGGAAAGTCACTTCAAAACACCGCTTTGATTTTGGTACTTTTGTAGAAATTTAAAGCATGTTAACGCTCGATCCGAAAGAACTTCCCGTACCGAAACTCCATGGTTATTTACTTGGAGCTATCGGTCCGCGCCCCATCGCATTTGCTTCAACAGTCGATGAAAACGGGGTAAACAACTTATCTCCGTTCAGTTTTTTCAATGTGTTTTCGGCTGCACCACCCATCCTTATTTTTTCACCCGCAAGAAACGGAAGAACAAATACAACAAAAGATACTTACAACAATGTCAAAAATATCCCGGAAGTGGTTATTAACATTGTGAACATGGATATCCTGCATCAAATGAGTTTGAGCAGTTCGCCTTACGGACCCGAAGTAGATGAATTTGTGAAATCCGGACTGACTCCTGTAAAATCAGATACGGTGAAACCGATGCGTGTTTTGGAAGCTCCTGTTCAATTCGAATGCAAAGTACTCGAAGTAAAAGAACTGGGCGATCAGGGAGGTGCCGGTAACCTGGTGATTTGTGAGGTGAC
>CBFGPJ010000553.1:0-2530 GCA_965650615.1 uncultured Fluviicola sp.
AACATGGCACAAAATGTCGCGCATGTACAACCAACGAGCAAACAGCTATGGAATAAGTATGTCTGTTGGCTTTATCCTTCTTCACATTGATCGGGAAGGAACTCCAAGCACTCAATTAGGCCCTCGGATGGGAATGGAACCAACCAGTCTTTCACGAACGTTGAAAACCATGGAAGAAAAAGGCTTCATCCGCCGGGAAGAAGACAAATTGGATAAACGGATCGTGCGCATTTTTCTGACAGAAGAAGGATTAAAAGCACGGTATATTGCTCGTGATGTTGTTTTCGAATTCAACAATAAGGTTATTGAACGAATTCCGAAAGAACATATCGATATCTTCGAATCTGTCGTCAATCAGATCCAGGATATTTTGGACGAAGAAAACTCCAATTCATCAGAGTGAGAGTCTGTCCCCCACAAACAATCAATCGATAACGAATTTGAATGGTGAATTAATCACCATAGAATCAATAAAAAATCAATTATGAACAGACACATTAAAAAGGTAGCAATCTTAGGATCCGGGGTTATGGGATCCAGAATTGCCTGTCACTTTGCCAATGTTGGATGTGAAGTTTTGCTTCTTGACATCCTACCAAAAGAACCCAATGATGTTGAGAAAGCAAAAGGACTTACAATGGATAGTAAGCCGGTAAGAAATCGCATCGTAAATGAAGCCTTGCAATTTGCATTAACTTCAAACCCTTCTCCAATTTATCGCAAGTCTTTCGCTTCCCGAATTCAAACAGGGAACTTTGAAGATGATATGTCAAAAATTGCGGATGTAGACTGGATCATCGAAGTAGTTATCGAACGTTTGGACATCAAACAGCAGGTGTTCACAAATGTGGAGAAATTCCGAAAACCGGGAACATTAATCTCCACAAACACTTCCGGAATTCCAATCCATTTAATGCTTGATGGAAGATCTGACGACTTCAAAAAACACTTTGCGGGAACACACTTTTTCAATCCGCCAAGATACTTACCTCTATTAGAGATTATTCCAACAAAAGAAACGGCTCCCGAGATCATTGATTTCTACATGTCTTTCGGGTCCAAAATCCTTGGAAAGAAAACAGTATTGTGTAAAGACACCCCGGCATTCATCGCAAATCGTGTCGGTGTTTACAGTATTATGGCTTTGTTTCATGCCGTTGAAGAAATGGATCTAAGCATTGAAGAAGTGGATAAATTAACAGGTCCTGTTTTGGGAAGACCAAAATCTGCGACATTCCGCACATGTGATGTAGTTGGGCTGGACACACTTGTTCACGTAGCAAACGGATTGAAGGAAAATTGTCCGGATGACGAAGAAAGAGCACTGTTTGAAGTTCCTTCTTTCGTACAGAAAATGGTTGAAAATAATTGGCTTGGAAGCAAAACAAAACAAGGATTCTTCAAGAAAACAGTTGATGCTGAAGGTAAAAAAGTATTTCTCGCTTTGAACCTGAAAACCATGGAATATGAACCAAGTAAAAAAGTTTCCTTCCCCACTTTGGAAATGACCAAAGCAATCGACGATCTGGAACAACGCACCAAAATGCTATTCATGGGAATGGATAAAGCCGGAGAATTTTACCGCAAAACATTCGGCGGATTATTTGCTTATGTGACGAATCGAATTCCTGAAATTTCGGATGATTTATATAAAATTGACGATGCATTAAAAGCCGGTTTCGGTTGGGAATTGGGTCCATTTGAAACTTGGGATGTAATCGGTTTCAAACAAGGAAAAGAATTGGTAGAAAAAGCAGGAAAGAAATTACCGGCTTGGATTGGTGAAATGGAAGCTGCCGGATTCACTTCTTTCTACAAATCCGAAAACGGAAAACGCCTGTATTACAATCAACAAAGCAAGTCCTACGAGATCATTCCGGGAACAGAAGATATTGTTTCGCTTCAGGCATTGAGAGTTTCCAACAAAATATGGGGAAATTCAGATACCACGCTAGTAGACTTGGGTGACGGAATCCTGAACCTGGAATTCCATACAAAAATGAACACGATCGGTGGTGGTGTGATCGAAGGAATCAATAAATCTCTTGATCTGGCGGAAAAAGAGTATAAAGGATTGGTTATTTCAAACACCGGAGGAAACTTTTCCGCAGGAGCAAACGTCGGAATGATCTTCATGATGGCAGCCGAGCAGGACTACGATGAATTAAACTTCGCTGTAAAAGCATTCCAGGACACGATGATGCGTGTTCGTTATTCAAACATTCCTGTAATTGTAGCTCCGCATAATATGGCTTTGGGTGGTGGTTGTGAACTATCCATGCATTCGGATAAAGTTGTTGCACATGCGGAACTTTACATGGGATTGGTTGAATTCGGTGTCGGGTTAATTCCTGGAGGCGGTGGTTCCAAGGAATTCGCAAAACGCTTCTCAGAAGAATTGAAAGACGGCGACATTAAGATCAATCGTCTGCGCGAACGATTTCTTTCAATAGGACAAGCGAAAGTTTCCACTTCGGCCTATGAAGCATTCGATCTGGGTTACTTAAGGCCGGGAACAGACGAGGTGATC
>CBFGPJ010000554.1:0-2518 GCA_965650615.1 uncultured Fluviicola sp.
AATTGCACCACAGCATACCAAATGTTGGCAATCGGTTTGTAGCCGAACATGCCTAAAAAGCGCGTTTTGGTTAGGCCCAACACAAAATGGGGAAGTGAGTTCATGAGCAAAAAGCCGGTAATGAAGTCCAGAAATACAATCATAACTGATGAAAACCTGAAATTACAAAATAAAAAAGCCCCGACGATAAATGTCGGGGCTTTTAAATCCATCCGGATTGATTATTAGTAGATTTCTTTGATAAATTCATTCAAAGAACTTGGTTTTCTTCCCAACAGCTGTTCCAAATGGTTGTTCGGAATATCGAAATCCCCGTCTTTAGTTGCGGTTGCAAATCCCAGGGAAAATCCGATCATCATTTCCGGCACACCTGCTTCTGTTAGGGCTTTGGTGAAATCTTCAACGGAAACAGCGTTATATGCAACTGTTTTTCCGGAATGAGCAGAAAGTGCATCGGCAACATCCTGATAGGAATAACTTTCAACGTTTGAGATTTCGTACGTCTTGTTTTCATGTCCTGTTGTGCTCAATACATTGGCGAAAGCTTCAGCCATTTCAGTTCGTAAAGAGTAGGGAACACGTCCGTTTCCAGCCGGTAGGTTGATGCCGGTTTCCAATACATGTTCACCCACAAACACCGGAATGACATCCGCATAGAGGTTGTCTCTCAGGAATGTGTAATTCAGCCCGGATTCCAAAATGTATTTTTCTGTTTCAAAATGGTCACCCATAAACGCTTTCAAAGCGGATTGTTCAAAGTTTTGCATGGAAACTCCGGTATAAAGAATGTGTTTTACTCCGGCTTCTTTTGCCGCGTCGACTGCACGTTTTTGCTGACCTAAACGATCGTTGAAATCACTTGAAGAAATCAATAATACTTTTTCAATTCCCTGAAAAGCTTTGACCAATGAGTCTTTGTCGTGATAATCTCCTGTTCTTACATCTACTCCAAGAGCCTTTAGGTCTGAAGCTTTATTTTCATCCCTTACTAAAACCGCAATGTCTTTTGCAGGTATTTTTTTTGTCAGAAATTCAACGGTTGCTTTTCCTAAATTTCCTGTTGCGCCAGTTATTAAAATCATTTGTTTTACTTTTTAATTTGTTTGTGAGACAAAGCTATCGATACTTGGTATATAAAAAGAAGTTGTATACTTTTGTATAGTAGTATACTTTGGTATAGTTCAGTGATTTAACTTTGCGATATGGAATATAAAATCAATTTTGAACAAGCAAAAGCGTGTCCGATCCAGTTTGTTCTGGCAATTAACGATACACTCAACGTTATTTCAGGAAAATGGAAAATCCCGATCATTGCAAGCATGTTGTTCGGGAAACAGCGTTTTACGGAAATCCAGCGGAATATCCCGAAGATCACACCACGAATGCTGTCGAATTGAACGGGATTGTGAAACGAACGGTTTATGATTCCATTCCGGTCACGATCGAATACGAATTAACGGAATCCGCTAAACAGTTAGATGATGTGATGAATAGTATGATCAAGTGGGGAATTAATCACCGGAAAGGGATCTTTGAAGAGAACAAACTGGAAAAAGCTGCGGGTTAAAGAAACAGAAGGTGCAGTGATTTATGTAAAATAATTTGTTCACTGTAAATCCAGTTTTTTGGATACTAGAAAGTTTAACTTACGTTAATTTAGTAAGTGTGGTTATTTCAGAATACTGCTTATTTAACAAGAGTGTTATTCTTTGATTTATTTAAATACTTCTAAAAAACCATTTCGAGAAGTGGTGGAATTATTGAATAAGGTAAATTCGATTGCATAAAAATAAGTGCCACTAGTCACCAATTCTCCCTTTTCAGTTTTTCCATCCCATAAATTGTAGGTGCTCCAATCAAAAATCATGGTTTGAGGAACTGTAATTTCACCTTTTTTTATCAAATTCCCCCAACGATTGATTATTGAATAAGTGAAAGACCTGGCATTTTTCACTTTGATACTAAAGAAGTCATTAGTTTGATCATTATTAACCGTAATTATATTTGGGATTTCTGTAAGAATAGTACAATTATCCCCTTTAAATACTTCAACCGTGTAATCATAAGTACCGCAACTATTACTTGTCTGTAAAGTATAAATCCCTTCATTTTGGATCGTAATTGCAGCAGTTGTGTCCCCTGTGCTCCAAAGGTATTCAGCTGAACATGTATTCAATGCGTTTAGCTCAAATGGAGTTGGTGTATCACACATATTGATTTTGTCAGGCAAATGAACAGCATTCTGTCCGCATACATTTACACATTGTGTACTTGAGGTTAAAACACCATTTATGTACACGATACATGTAACTTCCCATTCCCCTGATTCTGGAAAGACAAATGAGGCACTTGTTGATGTTACTTCATAACCTGTATCGTGAAAAATCCAATGAACTGAATCTGGAACCACATTGTTAGTCAAGGAAAATACAAATGTCTCTCCGGAACAGGTTCCTGAATAAGTAAATTCACTTGCAGGGTGATTGAAATAAAAGGAAGGAAAATTAGGTAAAGCCAC
>CBFGPJ010000555.1:0-2513 GCA_965650615.1 uncultured Fluviicola sp.
AGGACGATCTCGAATCGGTTAAATAGAAATAACGCAAAAAGGAGAAAAAAGACTTGGGTGTAGTTCCCGAAAAAAAGAAAAATATGCTTCAACGATTCAACGAACAAAATGCAAAAGGAAGTGTGCAGAACACCTTACTGAAAACGCTTGCAGACATTGCGGGAGTTGGGATCGGAACAGTATTGAGTGCAGCTACCGGAACATTCGCTCCTGCGGTTGGAGCTGTTTTGATTGGAACCGGACATTACATCGGGGATCAGTCAGGATTACTTCGGGTAGTCGGAGCTTCAACCTTTGCCCATAGCGTGTCAAAGGCCAAATCATATCGAGAGAATCTAAATCAGACACTCGCAGAAAGGTTCGGAGAATTGAAAGACGAATGGTTGATCGCAACACTCCTAAAGCATCATGAACTAAACCAAAAAACAACAGTCATTCCAAGTTCAGAACCAATTAAAGTAACGCAACGGGAGTTCCCGAAAGAATCTCAAGCTAAAGCAACGGAAAGTACAGCCGACAAAACATCCGAAGAACCGGAAGAGGAAACAGAATTAGACATTTCAGGATTGGACCAATTCGAACGGTTCAATATCGATTCTGCGGATCAATACGAACAGATCCGGAATTCTGAAACGGATTTGCTTGGGCAGTCAGAATTTGATTTGGAATCTCAAACATTGAATGATCACCCACTCGATGATGATTCGGACGCATTGGAAGACCAAATTGATTTCACCGATTTTTAATGTTGTGTTATGAATAGCCGAGAATCCTATTCTGTCAGCAGAATGACAGAGATTTATGAATACCTGGTTGTCCAGGGAAATTCGAATAACACATTGGATTATGAAATCCGAATCGACCACCTGATAGCGGTCAGTAGGACAAACGATACGGATCGTTTCTTTCTTTTTGAAGAGCAGCTTAAAGAAAACACAATGGAGCTAACAGTCCTCATTTTCAAAGGTACTTCGCGTGTTTCGGATAAGTATTGTTTTGTTTTGAAAGAGATTCCTTCTTTACCGTCCGTGGAACAGCAAATACAAGAAGCTTTGAAACGGGAGAAGGAAGCGATGCTAATCCGGTTCGAAATGGAATATCTCAGAAAGAAAATCAAAGACCAGAAACAAACGATTAAAGATTTACGGAAATCCCTTCAAAATGCAGATACAGGAAGTGAAAATCTATCAAAGATCATTAGCTCTTTAGGGAGTAATCCGGCTCTGAAAAATCTGTTTTCTCCAAACGGATCAGCTTCGAATATTCAAACGGATCAGCTGAATGGTTTGAGTTCATTGCCGGACGAAGAGATTATCAGTTTATTAAAACATTATCGAACCGAACTGGGGGAAGATCAATTTCAAGCACTCTTGGGAACCATTTTAAAGATGGCACAAACACCTGAACTCATTCCGCTAGTTCGTGAATTTATCACCACCAAAATAAAACCATTATGAAATCATCTAAAAAAACAAAAACAGTTCTCCTAACTAGGGAAGAAGCAAAGGATTTTTTGAAAATATCTTTTCCGACACTGCGCAAACTAACCGTCGAAGGGTTACTTAAATCCTATACCCTCGGAGGTCGGGTTTATTACAAAGAGCATGAACTAATCGAGGCTTTACAACCCGAAAATTGATTCATTAATCCCTAAATCAACAAAGATGAAACGTATTGACAAAGAGACGATTGACAAGGCTGTTAAACGTCTAAGAACCAAATTTTCGCATGAAAACCTAACTAAAATGTCTAGATTTTCACATTTATCACCTGAAAAGCATGCTCAAATGTTAATTTTTGCTGAAACCCTCGCTTTATCACTATTGGATTCCTATCTTAGAATTAACAAGTAAACAACAGACAATGAACAGTTTAAACCTATTTACATCCTTTTCACCTAAAGGAAATGAAAATAAAGCAAAAGGACAGAACGCAGTAATCTATACAAGAGTGTCGAGCGCTTCCCAGGAAGACAACACTTCACTGGAATCCCAAAAAGCGGAATGCGAGCGTTACGCCCTGAGAAAAGGGTATAATGTAGTGCAGTACTTCGGAGGAACTTATGAATCTGCGAAGACGGACGACCGTAAAGAGTTCAACAAAATGATTCAGTTCGTTAAGCGATCCAAAAATGTTGCCTACATCATCGTTTATTCTTACGAGCGTTTTTCGCGTTCGGGAATCAGCGGAGCTAAGATCGTTCAGGATTTAATGATGGAACACGGCATTATGACACTTGCTGCATCACAAGATTTGGATCCGACCACAGCAGCCGGACAACTCCAACAAAACATGTTATTCATCTTCGGTAAGATGGATAACGATATGAGAAGGGATAAAACCACCACCGGAATGCGCGAACTGGTCAGGAAAGGATATTTCCCATGGAATCCCC
The DNA here is from genome assembly GCA_965650615.1 of uncultured Fluviicola sp. GTDB lineage: Bacteria > Bacteroidota > Bacteroidia > Flavobacteriales_D > Crocinitomicaceae > Fluviicola. Next base: position 2,396 of record CBFGPJ010000555.1, read on the forward strand.
CAATCGGTTACACCAATCTTTCGAAAGGAAAAGCAGTAGATCACAAGCTTGTTGTCAATGAACAAGGCAAAATACTGCGAAAAGCATTCGAATGGAAAGCCAATTTGGGAATGGAGAA
>CBFGPJ010000556.1:0-2512 GCA_965650615.1 uncultured Fluviicola sp.
CATTCCATTTAAATTTTCCAGTGCATATGATTTTGACAAGGGAAGAGCAATTGTGCAACTGGATACTTTATTCGGTATTATTGATCGTTCCGGAGCATATATCGTTGAACCGCAATACAAAGACATCGGTCAGTTTTCAGAAGGGTTGATCTACGCAATCAAGGATAGTTTGTACGGTTATTTTGATGGCTTGGGTTATCCGAGAATTCCGGAACAGTATGAAGAAGCATTTTCGTTTTCAGGAGGAATGGCCAAAGTAACTTTTAAAGGTTTGGAAGGATATATTGACGCCTTTGGTTCTTTTAAAGTAAAGCCCTTGTATGAATCCATTAATCTGTTTGGTGATTCTGCAATCATTATCGAGGGCGATGAATCTGCAAAACTGGCTACTTTCCAGGGGAATGAGATCAAAACCATCCCGATTGAAGAGATCGGAACGCTTGTTTCAGACAGGGCTTTGGTCATTTCAGAAGACAAAATAGGTTATTTGAACAAAAAAGGACAAACCGTGATTCCGGCAACGTTTGATTATTTTACCAATGCGCGTTCCGAGGGCGAATTTACAGGGATGTACGCGAAAGTTTCGAAAGCCGGGAAATTCGGGGTCATTGATCGTTTTGGAAAACCGATCATTCCGTTTACGTATTCCAAACTAGGAGCAGTTTCTTCCCTGATTGCTTTTGAAAAAGCGGGTAAATGGGGATTCATCGACCTACAGAATAAACCGGTTATTCCTCCTATGTATGAAGCTGCTGAGAGTTTTAAATCCGGTTTGGGAGTAATTCAGTTGCTGACCTTAAAAGGAGCGATTAATGCAAAAGGAGAAATAGTCATTCCAATAGAACATACAACAATCAAACCTTTGGACGAGTCTCATTTCCTCGTTTCATTAGGAGCATTTTATGGAATTTATACCAATAAAGGTAAATTGGTCGTTCCCCTGGAATATTCCAATATCCGCAAAGTTCAGGATGATTTCTATATCCTTACAAAAGGAACGGAACTTCATTATTTCTACGTTCCTGAAAATAAGCTGATCAAACCGATTTTAGAATAAAATATGTCGGCTTTAAAGAACTTTATTCGCTCACTCGTTCCGGATAAATTGCTGAATTCGTACCGGGAAAGGAAGAAAGATAAACGGCGAAAGTCTATCCAGAATCAGGCTGAAAAAGGCGAGGGTTTGACGTTGGACACCTTGATCGAACAACTTCGAACCTGTGGATTAAGAGCAGGTGATTCAGTTTTGGTACACAGTAGTTTATCCAGGATCGGATTTGTGGAAGGCGGTCCCAAAACGCTGGTAGATGGCTTACTGACTGTGATTGGCACATCAGGAAACCTGCTGATGCCAAGTTCTCCCAATCCGGGATATCAATTGGATTATATTCGAAATCTGACTCAATTTGATGTTCAGAATGATCCGTCGAAAATGGGAGCGATTACGGAATATTTCAGGACACTTCCCGGGGTAATGCGTTCTGAAAGTCCTACCGAGCCGGTTTGTTGTTTCGGCCCGAAAGCAGATTGGTTTACCAACGGACATCTGGGAGAAACAACACCTTATACCAAAAACAGTCCTTTTGCACGGCTTGCAGAAGCCAATGGAAAAATCCTGTATGTTGGAGTAACACTCGATAATGCCGGAACTTCTTTACATGTATTGGAAGACGCTGTTGCAGATTTTAAATATCCTGTTTATTATCCGGAAGTATTTCAGGTTTCGGTCAAACAAACGAACGGAAATTTAGTTCCTGTATCTGTGAAAGTCCACAATCCGGAACAATCTGCAAAACGCAGGTGCGATGAGTTGTTGCCGCTGTTTGAAGCAAAAGGAGTAATGAAGCGTTCCACCATCGGGGAGGCACAAACATTGGTCTTTGATGCAGCCAAAATGTTCAACGTAATGATTGAAGAATACGAAGAAAACGGTGTGACGATGTATACACCAACCGGATCATAAGATTTGTTGATTTCTAATTCGGAATTCGACATTCGCAATTAGTAATTATATGCAAGCATTGCTATTTTTGTAAAACCAAAAACAAAGAACATGTCAAATAGAAATTGGACCAGTATCAAGTCTTATACAGATATCAAATTCGAATTCTTCGAAGGAATTGCAAAAATCACCATTAACCGGCCAAAAGTATACAATGCTTTCCGTCCGGAAACAAATATGGAAATGCTGGATGCATTGGAAATCTGTCGGGAAAGACAAGATATTGGGGTAGTTGTTTTGACCGGTGAGGGAGATAAAGCATTTTGTTCCGGAGGAGACCAGAATGTGAAAGGAGTAGGAGGATATATTTCCGAAAACGGTGTTCCGCGTTTAAACGTATTGGATGTGCACAAAGCAATTCGTGCGTTACCTAAACCGGTGATCGCAATGGTTAACGGATATGCAATCGGTGGTGGACACGTACTTCATGTGGTGTGTGATTTGACGATCGCTTCTGATAATGCACGTTTCGGGCAAACAGGACCTAAAGTAGGAAGTTTTGATGCCGGT
>CBFGPJ010000557.1:0-2508 GCA_965650615.1 uncultured Fluviicola sp.
GTTTATTGTAGGCAGGAACACCGTAAACGTTCTTCACACCGCTTTCATCTACGATCTCAACGGCAGAAATATGATTGGCTTTTCTGTTGATACTTGCACCGGCTCCAACGCGGGCAATGTTCGTGATACTTGGAGAATAGGTTCCCTGGTAATTCGACAGGGCAAGCGTACTGATATTACCGGCAATGATCGGTTTAATAGAAGTGGCTGTAATCGGTTTGGTGTTTTGAGTGTTTAAAACCGAGCTGGACTTTGCTGTTCCGTTGATGGTATTCCCAACCTGGATCTCTTTGTTTACTTCATCCACAAGATAAGAAGACAGGCTGTTACCTCCCATGTAATTCCAGGCTCCCATTTGGGTAGGAGTGGTTTCTCCCAGGTTTTTAAAATAGGTTGATTGGTCAAAATTATTTCCGGCATTTTCAGGATTAAATGTAATATAACCTGCATTGGAACCATGGTCCCAGGGAGTGTTGTATTCCGTTTCGACTTCCTGTTTTCCAAGTCCGAGACTGATCTGTAACTTGATCGATTTTTTGATTATTACACCGATTCCTAAATTGACCACATCCGGAGATAGGATCGTTCCAAGAACATCTGCCAACAGGTCCGGCATTTTTTCATAGAACTCGGATAACTTGGAGTCCTGTAAGCTGTTGTGCTGGGACTTGATTACCGGGTCAAAATACGTTCCGTAATCCGTTCTGTTTGCACGGAATGCTCCGTTTTGAGTGGGTGAGTTATAGTAAAAAAGATCAAAGGTTTGGAAAGAACCCGGAAGGTGTTTCATTTCCTCTGAATATTCCCCATCATTTGTACGTTGAAAATCCATTAAGGGAAGTTTGTCGGAACCGAAATTTTTGCGTTTTCCGGAATGCAAATACCCCAAAGCTGCCTGTGAATAATTATAGTGATTGGAAATGGTATTCACCTCGTTATTGTACTTTTGAGCTAAAAAACCAGCCTGGACAGTAACTCCTGCGGAAAAAGCAACGAATGCATCAAAATTAAATTGAAAGCTGTTGGATGAAGTCCCCATGGCAATACTTGGAACGATGGTTTGGGTTCCATAAGGAGCAGAAGATGAATGGGAGAAACTGAAATTACGGATATTACTTACAGAATAACCGGCAGACCAATCAGTGAGTCCTGCTCTTGAGTGGGAGTTAACTCCGAAATTGAGTCCGATCCCGGATTTATTTCCTGACTTGGCAAACCCAAAACTTGCACCGAAACTATGATTGATCCCGTTACCTCTTTTGGAGTCTTTTGAATACCCCAAACCGTAATCCAGACCGAACAATCCACCTTTTTCAGTTGGAGAACCTCCGATTTTTTCCTGGTCTGTGCTCAGATCAAAACGAACCTGGAGTCCGAAATCACGGGTATATCCCAATCCAAGTAAGTTACTGGTGTACTTACCTGCTAAATAGGTTAATTGAAGGGAAGGAGTAAACATGACTCCTTTACTGTCCGAACCTCCAAAACTGTAGGACAATGCTAAGTAAGCTCCTAATTTTCTTCCTTTCAGGGATTCATCCAGCTGGGATTCAGTTTTGTCAATAAAATCCGTACCGTTGAACTCATCAGGCATACCACGCATCTCACGGGAAACTGAACCTACATTCAAATCCCAGCCAAGCCCCACCCAGGAAGCCTCGGAGTTCATAGTGACATTTGAATTATACGACAAAACAAGCGGGAATCCTTCCACGTCCATTACCGGAAGTGAATAGGTGAAATCACCGGTGAATTTATCAACCAATCCGTCGGTTGAATTCAAAGAGAAACCGGAAGATTCTACTTGTCCGGGACCTCCTAATGAGCGTTGAACTTCCAATACGGATCCTGCCTGTGGATTAGCCGGTGTTTTCTCCGGTTTGATTTTCGGAATTACAGGATGAAAAACGGGAGCCGTTTTCTGGTCCGCAAGTACCTGACGATTTTTTAACTCGGTGTACACATGAGCCAATGAGGCATAGAATTCTTTCAGAAAACCGTTACTGATGGATTCATGTGAAGGTGAAAGAACATACCCTCTTTCTTTTAGTTGTGATGCATACACTACAGGAGTCGAGATCTGGGAAATAATCCCGGAAATCAACAGGATACTGATATTTCTCAAAAGGGATTTTTTGCGATTGATGAACATAAGTCAGTTGATTAATTGTAATATTTAAATTTGATATAGGATTTTTCTCCCACGCTGTTGGTTAATTCAAGGATATAGGTATTTCCTGTAACCAACGAATAGGAAGCGATATTGAGAACATGTTGATTGTGATCGAACTCCAATACCTTCGGTGGTAACAGGAGGGGACCAATGATAGTTCCGTCATTGTTAATCCCGGCCTTAATTGAATTGTCTGAAGCATCATAAAGGATTAATTTTGCAAAACGACCCGCTTTTTGGTCATAATCCTCATTGAACTGGATCTTTAACTGTCCCTGGATGGTTCGCACAAAAGAAGCATCTAAAGACTCTTTAAAACGCGCATAGGAGTTAAA
>CBFGPJ010000558.1:0-2506 GCA_965650615.1 uncultured Fluviicola sp.
CCCCTTAATTTTGAACAATCCTCTAATAAACGATAGATAATTTACAAATTTTGCATACAATGGAATCCTAGACTCTTTTCTTTGAGCCTCAATTGCTATTGAATCTATTTGCTTGTAAAAATTATCTAATGATATTGCATTCATAGTACAAAGTTACCGAAATAGTGGAAGTGAAAAATACAATTATTCATATAATTTTCAATATTATTTGAATAAAAATAAAAATAACTTATACAAATACAGCCAGTTAATATATATCAACTAACTTTTAAACTGTGCATTTCTCATAATTTCCACATTAAAATATTTGGCTGCAAAGTAAAATACAACAGCCATTATGGTAAAGAATTGTTAAAGACAAGATGATTTTGAGCCTCAATTCCAGATTTCCTGTATTATTGCGCACGATATTACACATACACACAACATGACAAAACAATTCACACTCCTTCTTGCACTTTTATTAGGACAAAACTTAATCGCTCAAACTTCACCCGAACTCAATTCAGCGGAAATTCTTCTTGGTTTAAAAAAACTGAACACGGTTGGTTCTGTACTTTATGTTGCCGCCCATCCCGATGACGAGAATACCCGCTTACTCGGTTACCTTGCAAAAGAGAAAAATTTCAGAACGGGTTATCTCTCACTTACACGTGGTGATGGTGGACAAAACCTGATCGGGAAAGAACAAGGTGAGGCTTTGGGGCTGATCCGTACACAAGAACTATTAGCTGCCAGAAGAATAGACGGAGCGGAACAATTTTTCACACGTGCAAACGATTTCGGGTTTTCAAAAAATCCGGAAGAAACCTTTACGATCTGGAACAAAGACAGTATCCTGAAAGACGTTGTATTGGCTATCCGCCGATTCAAACCGGACATAATTATTTGTCGTTTCCCCACAACCGGTGAGGGTGGGCACGGACATCACACCGCTTCCGCTATTTTAGCCATGGAAGCTTTTGACCTGACGGCCGATCCGACAAAATTCCCTGAACAATTGAAAGAAGTGGAAGTTTGGAAAACCAAACGCATCTTTTGGAACACGTTCAATTTCGGAGGAAACAACACTACATCTGAGGATCAGTTAAAACAGGATGTCGGGACTTACAATCCGTTGCTGGGAATCAGTTATGGTGAAGTTGCCGCAAATAGCCGTTCCATGCACAAAAGCCAGGGGTTCGGTTCTGCAAAACAACGTGGAGAAAGCATCGAATACTTCAAATTCTTAAAAGGCGAACCCGCTGAAAAGGACCTATTTGAAAGCGTAAACAGTTCCTGGAAGCGCCTTCCACTTTCCACGGATCTCGAACCCCTTATTTCAGCCTGTATCTCTGGTTTTAATCCACAACATCCTGAACTTTCTTTGCCGGCTTTGGAAACTATTTACTCCAAATTACAACAGATCGATGATAAAGACCCGGATGTTCGTTACTGGAAAAAACTGAAATTGGCTGCTTGCCAGGAATTGATCATTCAATGTGCAGGATTATGGATGGAATCTACTGTTTCCGATTACAGTGCTGTCCCCGGAAATGAAATCAGCATTTCAAACCAGATTATTGCCCGCAACACCGGAAATGTGAAATTAAAATCCTTAACTCTCATCGGTCAGACAGATAAGGCAACAGATCTGCAATTGAAAAAAAACAAATTGGAAACGATCGAACAAAAGGAACTCCTGCCAAAAACGGCTTCTTATTCCGCACCATACTGGCTGACAGAACCCCATACCGTTGGAATGTACACAGTGAAGAATCCCGCTTTGATCGGTTCACCTGAAAATCAGGCAGCAAAAAGTGTGATTTATCATGTAAGCATTGACGGAATGGATTTTCATATCGAACGCGGATTAGTCTTTAAAGCTACTGATCCGGTAAAAGGAGAAGTGTACCGCCCGTTCGAAATCCTTCCTCCTGTTACCATCAATATCACAGACCAGGTTTTTGTTTTCAGTGCCATAACTCCGAAGGAAATTTCCTTTACGGTAAAAGCAAATCAGGCCAAAGTAAAGGGTATTGTAAAAGTATCGGTTCCTGCAGGCTGGAAAATTGAGATTCAAAATCCGGAGGTGAACCTTGAGAAAAAAGGAGATGAACAGATCGTAAAAGCAATGCTGACACCCGACAAAAATGGAAAAGACGGTCAATTACGCGCATCGGTTTCAGTAGATGGAAGTGAGTATACCAAAAGTATTACACGTATCGAATACGACCACATTCCGTACCAGTTTTTCCTGAGTGATGCAGAAGCAAAAATTGTATTCCTTGACCTGAAGAAGACAAAAAATAAGATCGCTTACATTCCCGGGGCCGGAGATAACGTTGCTGCTTGTTTAACGCAGATCGGCTACGATGTGACTGTATTAACCGATGAATTACTTGAGAAAGAAGATCTGAGCGTTTATTCGAGTATTGTGACAGGAATCCGCGCATACAATACCAACGACCGCATGCCGATCTATTATGACAAACTGATGAATTATGTACAGCAAGGCGGAAACCTG
>CBFGPJ010000559.1:0-2499 GCA_965650615.1 uncultured Fluviicola sp.
ACTGAATCTGACAACAAAAATAAGGAAATGTATTTAGCTATGAGTAGAAACGTATGCTTCTTCCTAACCGTTGGGTTTAAAAAGGATGAAAGCACTGCCAAGCAGCTTAAAATTAAAAAACCCTGATCCCGCACATACGGGACCAGGGTCAATATAATCCGGGATCGATTTACAATCCTAAAAGTACCGCGTAAGGGTCTTTTCCTCCGAAAATAATCCGTTCCGGGTTTTCGATCATTTCTTTCACTTTTACCAGGAACCCTACAGATTCTTTCCCATCTATAATTCGGTGGTCATAAGATAAAGCCAAATACATCATCGGGCGAATTTCAACCTTCCCGTCAATTGCTACCGGACGCTCAATGATGTTGTGCATTCCCAAAATAGCTGATTGCGGCGGGTTGATAATCGGTGTTGACATCATCGAACCGAACACTCCGCCATTGGTGATGGTAAAGGTTCCTCCGGTCATGTCTTCCGGTGTGATTTTTCCGTCGCGTGCTTTAACAGCCAAACGCTTGATCTCTTTTTCGATCTCTGCCAGGCTCATTTGCTCTGCATTGCGAACCACCGGAACCATCAATCCTTTCGGTGAGGAAACGGCGATACCTACATCTGCATAGTTGTGGAATACCATTTCGTTTCCGTCAATCTGTGCATTTACCGCAGGGAACAAGTTCAAAGCTTCAGTTACAGCTTTCGTAAAGAAAGACATAAAGCCCAGGTTCACATCGTGGAATTTCGCGAACTGATCCTTGTATTTTGCACGCAGGTCCATGATCGGTTTCATATCTACTTCATTGAACGTAGTCAACATCGCTGTTTCGTTCTTAACAGACACCAAACGTTCTGCGATCTTACGACGAAGCATAGACATTTTTTCACGATTCTGATCACGTGTTCCTCCCCATCCCTGAGCAGCATCAGCAGGAATTCCTGCTGCCATCGCACTTACCACATCTTGTTTCGTGATACGACCGTCTTTTCCTGTACCACTGATCTTAGCTCCGGAAACACCATTCTCAGCCATGATCTTCGCAGCAGCCGGTGATGGAGTTCCTTTGGCATAACTATCACTTACCGGTCCGGGATTTGGAGTTGGTGCAGCTGTTTTTTCAGCAACAGGAGCAGCTTCTTTAACAGGAGCCTGTTCTGTTTTTGGAGCTTCAGCAACCGGTGCAGCAGATCCTGCCGGCCTTTCAGCTGAAGTATCGATCAAACAAACAACCTGACCAACTTTTACTACATCGCCTTCCGCAGCTTTCAATGTGATAATTCCGGATTGTTCTGCCGGTAATTCCAATGTTGCTTTGTCGGAATCCACTTCCGCGATAGCTTGGTCTTTTTCTACATAGTCACCGTCCGAAACCAGCCAGGTTGCAATTTCTACTTCAGAAATTGATTCTCCCGGACTAGGTACTTTCATTTCAAGGATTGACATAATTGAATTGGTTTTAGTTTTCTACTTTTTTTAAAGCTGCACTAACGTTTGCTTATTTATCAACTGTTAGTGCGCGGTTTCTTATTTAGCTGCTACTGATGCGTATTGAAATACATCTGCAAACAATTGTTTCAAGCGGCGTTCGTGCAATTTCTTAGAACCTTCAGCTGCAGCTGCAGATGCCGGTCGTGTAATTCCAACAAACGGAATGTGTCTCAGGTTCATTGCAATGTATGTCCATGCTCCCATGTTTGCAGGTTCTTCCTGAGCCCACACCACATTTTTGGCATTGTATTTTGCAACGATCGCATCAATTTGTTTTTGAGGCAACGGATACAGTTGTTCTACACGGACAAAAGCCATATTGTCAACTCCCGTTTCTGTTGCTTTTTCTTTCAGTTCGTAATAGAACTTTCCGGAACAGAAAACCAATGTATCTACCTGGCCTGCTTTTGCGTTCGGATCGTCAATAACCTCCTGGAAGTTCCCGTTTGCCATTTCTTCCAAAGTGGAAGTAGCAGCCGGTAAACGCAGGATCATTTTCGGAGAGAAAACAACCAATGGTTTACGGAACGGACGAGCCAACTGTCTGCGAATCAAATGGAAATGGTTTGCAGGTGTAGATGTATTTACTACCTGGATATTGTCATCAGCGCATTGCTGCAACCAGCGCTCCATACGTCCGCTTGAATGTTCTGCTCCCTGACCTTCATATCCGTGAGGAAGAAGCATTACCAAACCGCTTTGAGTAGACCATTTATCTTCACCGGCAGTAATGAACTGGTCGATCATAATTTGCGCACCATTGAAGAAATCTCCGAATTGTGCTTCCCAAATGGTCAATCCTTTCGGAGTAGCCAATGAATAACCGTATTCAAAACCAAGTACAGCGTATTCAGACAGTAAGGAGTTGTAAATCGTGAATGCTGCCTGCTTGTCAGAAAGCATGTTCAATGTTTCGATCTCTTCTTCGTTGTCTTCTGTTTTCACTACAGCATGGCGGTGTGAGAATGTTCCACGCTCCACATCCTGTCCGGAAATACGAACCGGAATTCCTT
>CBFGPJ010000560.1:0-2495 GCA_965650615.1 uncultured Fluviicola sp.
TTGATTATTTGTTTCATGGTGTTATGAATGAATAGTTTACACAAATATAAGCTATTCCATTTGAATCAAAAAAGTAGGGGCACGATTAATCGTGCCCCTACTTTTTTGATATCTGATTATTTCTTACAAATCAAATTTGATTCCCTGTGCCAATGGCAATGAATCTGTGTAATTGATGGTGTTTGTCTGACGGCGCATGTATACTTTCCATGCATCGGATCCTGACTCACGTCCGCCACCGGTTTCTTTTTCACCACCGAATGCTCCACCGATCTCAGCACCGGAAGTACCGATGTTTACGTTTGCAATTCCACAGTCAGATCCTGCCTGGGATAAGAATGCTTCTGCTTCTTTCAGGTTGTTGGTCATAATTGCCGAAGACAATCCTTGCGGAACTCCATTTTGAAGAGCGATTGCGTTTTCAACGCCACCTGTGTATTTCATTAAGTACAATACCGGTGCAAATGTTTCGTGCTGAACAATTTTGAAGCTGTTTTGAGCTTCTGCAATTGCCGGTTTTACGTAACATCCGCTTTCGTATCCTTCCCCTGAAAGAACGCCACCTTCAACCAATATTTTTCCACCTTCTTCCACTACCTGAACCAACGCATTCTGGTAAGCTGCTACCGCATCTTTATCGATCAGCGGTCCAACGTGATTATTCTGATCCAATGGATTTCCGATTTTCAATTGCTTGTATGCATTTACCAGGGCATCTCTTACTTTATCGTAAACAGATTCGTGAATGATCAGACGGCGTGTTGAAGTACAACGTTGTCCGGCTGTTCCTACTGCACCAAATACAGCTCCCGGAACCACAATTTTCAAGTCAGCGCTTTCAGTAATAATTACCGCGTTGTTTCCTCCTAATTCCAATAAGTGACGGCCCAAACGCTTTCCAACTGCTTCACCAACTGCTTTACCCATGCGGGTTGAACCTGTTGCAGAAACCAATGGGATACGTGCATCATTTGTCATTAATTTTCCAATCTCAGCATCGCCGATCAACAAACAGGAAACTCCTTCCGGAACTCCGTTTGCTTCGAATACCTCCTGGGTCAATTTTTGACATGCAATTGCCGTCAAAGGTGTTTTCTCGGATGGTTTCCAGATACAAACGTCTCCACAAACCCAAGCTAAAGCTGTATTCCAGTTCCAAACTGCAACCGGGAAGTTGAACGCAGAAATAATTCCTACGATCCCAAGCGGGTGGTACTGCTCGTACATTCTGTGTCCCGGACGCTCAGAGTGCATCGTAAGACCATATAATTGACGGGAAAGACCCACTGCGAAATCACAGATATCGATCATTTCCTGAACTTCTCCTAAACCTTCCTGTAGTGATTTCCCCATTTCGTAAGAAACCAATTCACCCAATGCCTGTTTTTTCTCGCGGATTTTTTCAGCTAACTGACGGATCACTTCACCACGTTTTGGTGCAGGGATCATTCTCCAGTATTTGAATGCTTCCTGAGCTTTCAAAACAATCGCTTCGTATTCTGCTTCCGTTGCAGAAGAAACCGATGCAATAATTTGTCCGTCTACCGGTGAAACTGAATCGATTTGAGCTCCACGTGTGTTAAACCAATATCCTCCTGTGGAAGCTCCACGGTTTACCGCTTCAATTCCCAATGTTTTTAATGTTTCTTGTATTCCAAGATCTGTTGCTGTTGCTGACATTCCTTTTCGATTAGTTTGTGCAAAATTACACAATTTCAACGAGATGATGAGAAATAGATTGTTTGCGACATCTAATTTTAGTTAAAAGATGGAGTTGACTTGAAAGTTGTGGATAATTACCTGTCTATCGGACTCGCTCCTTCAGTTGGGAGATTTTTTTGAAACATTGAAGACGCATTTCCCTGTTTTGTGAGAATAATTTGTTCAATGTTTTGTCGAATGACTTGTAATCCGATGAGTTAAAAGTCATTTTTCCCTGCGTTGTCTGAAGTCTGACAATGATAGTTGTACGGGAGTTTTTCATCCATGAAGGATCTTTGTCCAGTTCAACAGTAAATGAAATTAAGTCTGTTGATTGCAACGTAATTTTTTTTGATCCAAAAAAGCGTTTGAGATAAATTTCATTTTTTCCAACAGAGATGTTCCAAATCCACAATTGGCGCAATGCCAGTACGAGGAACAAAATGTGAGCAAGAAGTAAGACCCATCTTCCGTTTCCAGTAATCCAATTCGTCCACGAAACACCATTCGGGTTTCCGAACCACACCCCGATGCCCGATAAAACAAAGAAACCAACAAGGACGAAAATATACAGTGTCCGTTCAAACATTTTTTAAATTGCTCTTTGCTTTCAATGCTATTCTTTATTCAACTCCCTCAATCTGCTTCAAATGCCGCTCTGCCTGGTATTGGTTGAAATTATCCCAACTTGGTGCCGCAAAGGTCTTTTCACCGACCATGGAATCGATACAGGTGTTTTCGTCTTTGTATTTCTCATGCAATACTGCCAGGATTTGAAAGAAAAATTCATCGAG
>CBFGPJ010000561.1:0-2484 GCA_965650615.1 uncultured Fluviicola sp.
GAAATGGAAAAGCACTTTGCCGTTGTCAAAGAAGTCAAAGCGAATGGTGAACTGATGTTGTGGCATCAAAATACCGGACGATTCGGAAGAAAACTAGGTGAATCCAGTATTTTTATCGGTGATCTGAAGAAAGGGAAACTGGAGTTTTTCCGTCCGAAGCGTTAATCAATTCGCATCCGGATCCGCCATTCTTTAGGAAAAAGATTGTTGAAACGATTTCCCAGGTGTTTGATCCATCCCAGTTTTGTTCCTTCAAACGAAACCGTATTAAATCCGGGCTTCCCTTCCAGGGGGAAGGTTTCACCTTTCAGGTAATGCAATGCTTGTTCACGTGTTAAAGCAATATCCGGAATGCGTTCGGACAAAATTGCAGGGTCCAAAGCCAAAGCTTCGTTTGGAATGAGCCCCTTCCGGGAAATTTCACCCAGCTCAGTTCCCAATTTAATGATCCGCAAATTGGAATGAAGCATCTCTGCCAGTTCCATCGAACCGGCCGGAATAGCAAATACATAATTGTTCCACTGGACTAAATCCGATTCTGAATCATCAATCCAATCCTGAATCCAGGATTCCCGCTTAAGTCGTGTAAGTGTGCTTTTTTTCCGGGATTTGTTTTTTTGAGCCCGTTCTTCTCCCTGTTTTTGAATAATAGCGACATAAAAACCTTCCGTTTTCAATTCGGAAGGAAGGGCATAATATCCGATACCTTCACGTCCTGGTTTTGCAAAGGGTAAAGTCAGGGGAGTTAGTTGGGAGCCGGTTTGCTCCTGGATCCAGCGTACATTGTCTTCGTTTTCCTGAGAATTGAAGGTACAAGTCGAATAAATCAAAAAACCGTTTGGTTTCAGAGAATCCCAGACATCCATCACGATGCGTTTTTGCCGTCCCGCACATAAGTTCACGGATTCGGGAGACCATTCATTCCTGGCATCCGGATCTTTGCGGAACATTCCTTCCCCGGAACAGGGCGCATCGATCAAAATACAATCGAAGACACTTTTCAGCCCTTCAAAATCCGATGGATCATTATTGCTTATAAAGGAATTTTTCGCTCCCCATTTGGTGAGATTTTCTTTTAATATTTTAGACCTGTTCTGAATCACTTCATTGGCTAAAAGCAGTCCTTTTCCATTCAGAAAATCTGCAATCAGGGTGCTTTTTCCACCCGGAGCAGCGCATAAATCCAATACGACCGGTTCATCAGGAAGTTCCAATTGTCTCAGAATAGCATCAATAAATTGAGAACCTGCTTCCTGCGGATAGTATCTTCCACCATGAAAATGTGGGTCTAAAGTGAAAATAGGGCGTTCCTGCAGGTAATATCCGTTTTTCGACCAGGCAATTTCTTCCAGCCCTTCGAAAACACAAAGTCCTTTGGTTGAATTGATACGAATTGATGTCGGCTGTTCCTCATTCAGTGCTTTCAGCAGGGAATCACCTAAGAACGGGTCTTTGCTTACACGTTCAATAAATGCTTCCGGAAGTTCCACTTTTTTCATCATCTCACAAAAGGTAAACGGGCATTGGCACTAACGTCCTGACTTGCAAACCGATTGTTTTCGGCCAGGAATTTTCCTGCTATTGCAATCATTGCAGCATTATCGGTACAATACTCAAACTTGGGAATAAATACATTCCATCCGGATTTTTGACCTTCTTCAGCAAGTTTGGCACGCAGTCCGGAATTGGCTGAAACACCGCCTGCAATCGCAATGTCTTTGATTCCGGTATCTTCCGAAACTTTTCGAAGTTGCCTGAAAAGGATTTCCAGGATAGTATCTTGTATGGAAGCGCAAAGATCAGCTTTGTTTTCTTCAATGAAATTCGGGTTTTTGGCTACTTCTTTTTGAATGAAATAGAGTACTGAAGTTTTCAATCCGCTGAAACTGAAATTGTATCCGTCCACTTGCGGCTTTGCAAAAGAGAATGTTTTCGGATTTCCCTCCTTCGCATAGCGATCGATTAAAGGTCCGCCTGGATACGGGAAACCTAATATCTTAGCCGTTTTATCAAAAGCTTCTCCGGCAGCATCGTCGATTGTTGATCCCAGAACGATCATTTCAGTCGGAGAATCCACGCGAACCAATTGCGTATGCCCCCCTGAAACCGTCATACAAATGAAAGGGAATTGTGGGACTGGAATGCCTTCATTGATGAAATGTGCCAAAATATGGGCGTGCATATGGTGAACCGCAACCATCGGTTTGTTCAAAGCCAGGCTCAAAGATTTGGCAAAAGCTGTACCGACAACCAGTGAACCCATCAATCCGGGACCTTGTGTAAATGCGATTAAATCAATATCTTTAAGAGTAAGCCCCGATTTTTTTAAGGCTGCGTCAACTACCGGAATAATATTTTGCTGGTGTGCACGCGACGCTAATTCAGGAACTACGCCACCATATTGTTCATGAATAGCTTGGGTAGCCGTAACATTGGATAATATGGTATCATCTTTGAGAATAGCAGCAGAAGTATCATCACAAG
>CBFGPJ010000562.1:0-2483 GCA_965650615.1 uncultured Fluviicola sp.
GTAAGGATAAAAGTTAAAAGAGCTAAACCTGTGATACCTACAAGCAGGTAACGCATGTTTCTGATTCTACCGATGATTGCCATTCTATATTTTCTTTTAAGGGTGCGAATATAATGAGTTGAACCGACTTTTTAAACCTTTCTACTTTTTTTTGTTGTTTCTGCCTCAATTATTTGTGTTGTTCATCCATACGAAATTCAAGTGCCGGGTTCTTTTGCACGCATATTGTGCAGATTTTCGAAGGAATTGTTCCCTGTGTGAACTGAAACACTTCAACCATTATTTATCTCCGAGAGTTTGAATGATAGATTTACTGCCTTTTTCCATATACTCTGTGAGTATTTGTGTTCGGCGGGAGAAAAAACAACAGTATTTTGAGGATTAGCTTGTTTAATTCATCATAAGAAAGGTTAAAAATACAGAAGGGTAAATCCGGAAGCGGAACTCTGTCGTAACTTGTGAAAAATTATCCATGAAACACGTCATTTTCTCTTTCATTCTTATGAGTTTGTCTTTAAGTGCCTGCGGTCAGAAAGATAAAACACCCGAAGTCAGTAAAAAACAAAAAACGGATACCGAATTATCCGGTTACCAGGTGGCTTACTTCGGAAGCGGTTGTTTTTGGTGTGTCGAAGCCATTTATGAATCGGTAAAAGGAGTAATCGAAGTAGAAAGCGGGTATTCCGGCGGACATGTCGAAAATCCAACGTATGAAGCAGTTTGTACGGGAACAACCGGACACGCGGAAACGGTGAAAATCTATTATGATTCCACGATCATTTCTTACGACGATCTCCTGAAGGTTTTTTACGATTCTCATGATCCGACAACGATGAACCGTCAGGGGCCGGATGCCGGGACCCAGTATCGATCAGCTATTTTCTACCAGAACAATTACGAACGTGATCATGCAAAAGCGTATATCGATCAATTGTTGAAAGAGAAAAAATTCCCGCGCATAACAACCGAAGTGGTCAAATACACGGCTTTTTACAAAGCGGAAGAATACCATCAGAATTTTGAGTGCCGCAATCCGAATAACGGTTACGTGCAAGCTGTTTCACAACCACGATTGGAGCAGTTTAAGATCAAGGCACCGGAGATGCTGAAAACAAAATAATTGCGAATTGCGAATGCCGAATTACGAATTGAATCGGTTCGGTATTCGCAATAATGGATTCATAATTTTGAATTGGCAAGGTAATCTTCAACCTCACGAATGTGAACCATCGGGATGGAACAAATTCCTGCTGCACAAACGGTCGCTTCACTTTCATTGGTATAGCGCACCAGTAAAAATGGCGAACTTTGTTTCCTGAAAATATTCCAGTCGGGAGTTTTTGGAATCGTCAATAATCGTACTTCCTGCTGAAAACGCAATAACAATAAGGCCCAATTCGAATATCCGGAACCGTATTGTTCCATTCCATCAATCACATTCTGAAGCATTTGTTTCGCCTTTTCTTCGTAATCCGGTTCATCAGAAAGCAGGGAAAGTGAGAGCAGGTTGTGTGCCATGATACTATTCGTAGCCGGAATCACATTGTCGTTAATTTCCATTTTACGGGCGATCAGATCGTGGTCATTCGCGGTAAAAAAGAACATTCCGGATTGTTCGTCATAAAAACTTTTCAGTGTATAACGACCTAATTCCTGGGCAAAAACCAAATCTTCTTCATTTCCCGTAACCTGGTAAAGCGCCAAAAATGCCTGAATGGTCGTTGCATAATCATCCAGGAATCCGGTGATGAATGAACGTCCGTTCTGTCGGGTGTGAAACAGCTGAAAATTCCTGTCAACCTGGTAGTTCCGGATCCATTTGGCAATTTGCAAAGCCAGTTTGAGGTATCCATGATCTTCCGTCGCTTTGAATGTTTCCAGCAAACCTGTTATTGTCAATGCGTTCCATGCTGTGAGACATTTGGTATCCGTAACAGGAGCAATTCGTTTCTTACGAAGATGCAACAAGGTATCCAGTTGTGCCTGGATTTTTGCAGGATCAATTGCCGGATTGGCTTTACAAAACTCTTCCCAGGTTTCATTTCTAAGCAAAACCCATTGCTGGTGTTCCCAATAGCCCTTATTTCCGGGATTATAAAATTTCCAGAACCAGGAAGCATTTTCTCCTAAAGCAGATTCAATCTCTTCTTTTGTCCATACATAATACTTCCCTTCCACTCCTTCCGAATCAGCATCTTGTGCCGCGAATAAACCACCTTCCTCACTTTGCATTTCCCATTCAAGCCATCCCAACGTTTGATCCAAAACACGTTTGTATTCCGGTTCTTTTGTCTGGGTATAGGCCTGGGCATAAACACTTAAAAGTTGTCCGTTGTCATAAAGCATTTTCTCAAAATGCGGGATTTTCCACAATAGATCAACTGAATATCGCGAAAAACCACCTCCAAGCTGATCATAGATTCCTCCCAATGCCATTTTGCGCAAAGTCAGATTGACGTATTTTTGAATTTCTTCTTTCTGCT
>CBFGPJ010000563.1:0-2476 GCA_965650615.1 uncultured Fluviicola sp.
ATATCTGCTAAATTTACAAATGAATTCAATGCTATTACAACAGGAGTTTTAGAATTAATTCCAGAGATTTCGGACTTATCAAAAGATGACGCTACTAAACTTTATAATAAAATCGGAAATGGTACAATCAGATTGATTCGATTAAAAGAAAAATTAGCATCAATCGAATATTTAGGGAATCCTGAATTGGAAACATCCATAAATAAATGCCTTGATAGTTTTTATGTATTAGAAGCTAGATTAAAAAAAGTTGCAAAAAAAGAAACTACTATTCCTACTGATTCAACGTTGAAAACAGCATTAACTACAATGTCAATGAAGAATATCAGTTCCAAATTGACAAAGTAATTTAATGGGCTATTCAAGAGGTGAAATTGTTGAGGTTCAGTTCCGATTACCTCCAGACGGAAGACTTGAGGAACATCCTGTCGTTGTAATATCTAATTCCGAAGTAAATAACGATGAAGGTGGATTTACAGGTGTTATGATGTCAACGACAGACCCAGATGATGAATATTCCTTCGAAGTAACAGACAATATGGTTACGGTACCATTTAATGATGGGAGACATCGTGAAATTAGACTCCATTTGATCGGCAACTTCATTGACAAAGACGTCATCCCAGGTACGCATAAAAGAACTTTGCTTAAAGACGATCACTTTCGAAGATTGATTATTTTAATTAATGAAATAACTTTCGGTATGGAAGTGAAGTTTTAATTTTAAATGAGTTTTATTCAGACAAACTTCTTTAACATTTCTTTCAATAATTACAAGAGAGTTCCAGTTCCTTTTTCGTAACTTGAATAAGGCTTTTACAATTTAAGGGAGCTTAAAGCAAGAAGTCATGATAGTGAGAATTGTACTTTTTTTAGCTGTCAATTTTGCAGCTTTAGTCATTGGTGGTCTTTTCACCGAAACGGGTGTGACGTCCGAATGGTACCTGGGTTTGAGCAAAGCACCATGGACTCCGCCGGGATGGGTATTTGGTGCAGCCTGGACAACGATCATGGTTTGCTTCGCAATTTACATGGCAATGGCAATGGAAAAGGTTGCCAATACAAAAGAACTTCTTGCACTGTTTTCTATTCAATGGGTACTGAATGTACTTTGGAACCCGGTGTTTTTTTACTTTCATTACCTAACGGCAGCATTGATAATTATCAGCGTGTTAACCATTCTGATCGGCGTATTCCTGTTCCGGTATGGAGCAGTCATGAGATTTAGATCAATCCTGTTGATACCTTATTTTATTTGGTTGTTGATCGCAACATCCCTGAATACCTATGTTTGGTCCGCTAATTAGCTTGAAAAACAATGAGCAATTATAAATGACCTGAATTATCAAGAAGGAATATGTTCTTGATAATTAATAATTGACAATTCCCCTTACATAAGAGTAAATTTTTCAGCTCCCTTTCAGAATAAAAAACTTAAAAAATGATACTTTATGGGTCAAGCATAGATCAAGGGAGGATAGAGCGTAGGTAAAGCGTAGATAGAGCGTTGTCTGTACTAAAATTTAACACCTGATTTTACTGGGGTTTCAGAACATAAGCTCCGTTTTTGTCCTGACTCTTGACTCCCGATGTCCTGACTCATTTTTCTCATAAATGCAACACGCTGCAGGGATCACAATTCGGAATGGTCCTTCGTGTCCTTCATAAACAGGTAAACAATCAGCGAAATAGCGATACATCCCGTAACATACCAGTAGAACCAGGATTCGTGCCCCGCATCTTTAAACCACAAAGCAATGTATTCGGCCGGTCCTCCAAAAAGGGCAACCGTTAACGCATAGGGGAGGCCCACACCCAGGGCGCGGACTTCTGCCGGGAATAATTCGGCTTTTACAATAGCATTGATACTGGTGTAACCGCTCACAATAATCAATCCCGCCATAAGCAGGAAAAAAGAAGTCCATGCAGAATGCGTATGACTCAATGCCGTAAGCAAAGGAACCGTAAATAAGGTTCCCAATACACCGAAACCGATCAGTAAAGGTTTTCGCCCGATCCGGTCAGACAAAGCACCGAAGAATGGTTGCAAAATGACGAAAATCAACAAACTTACGAATGAAATAAGCGTAGAAATATCTTTGCTCAAACCAACGGTATTCACCAAAAATTTTTGCATGTAATTGGTATAGGTATAGAAAGCAAGTGTTCCACCCAATGTGAGGCCGATAACCAACAAGATGGCTTTTGGATGTCGTAACAATTCCCTGATGGTTCCTTTGGACTTTTCCTGGCGTAGGTTCTGTTCTTCGAAAGCTTCTGTTTCATGCAGATTACTGCGAAGATATAAGGCAACAAGAGCTAATATCGCTCCGATCACGAATGGGATCCGCCAACCCCAATCCTGTAATTGTTGTTCGGTTAAGATCAATTTTTGCAGCAAGAGTTGAATCCCAAGCGCAATCAGCAATCCCCCGACCAAAGTTACATATTGAAAGCTGGAATAAAACCCGCGACG
>CBFGPJ010000564.1:0-2468 GCA_965650615.1 uncultured Fluviicola sp.
CCGGAGATGCTGGTGGCAAAACTTCCGCTTTCTGATTCGGCTTTGACAGCTTCCCGTGACAGAATGATGAATGCTTATTTTGACGCCGGAGGTATCTACGATGAACAATTGAATGAATCGGCACTTGCAGAAAAACAATACCGTATCATGCTGGGTCAGGATTTTAACCACGATATGAAATTGTTGGCAGCATACCAGATTTATAGCTTACACAGTCCTGAGGATCCTGCGGCAGTAGAACAAAAGGATTATATCCTGATCAACTATCCGACATCGGATTATGCGGGTTACCTGCGGGATCCGGATTACTTCCTGAAGAAAAAAGAACGAGAAAAACTGACGCAGGAAGCTTACTTAACGGATTTGGACCGTTACGAAAGAGGGTTGTACTATCCGGTTGTAGCCAAAGCAGACAAAGTATTGGCTGAAGAAAAAGACAATCCATACAGAAGTAAATATTTGTTGCTGAAAGCTATGGCACAGGCCAAAATGACAGAAGATAAGAAGTCAATCATCCCGACTTTGGATACATTGATTGCCCTTTACCCGAAAACACCTGAATCTGACACAGCGCTGGAAATGAAAAAGATTATCCTGAACGGATATTCTACAAACGAAGCAGTTGACTTCTCCAAAAAAAGCATCTATGAATACAAGGAAGGCGAACCGATGTTTGTGATGATCTTCCTGACAGACAAGATCAATAACGTGGTGGCAAAAACGCGGGTTGTAGACTTTAACAAGGAATATTACGGCAAATTGCGTTTAAGTGTGACTTCGAAAGTGTTTAAAGAAGACAATGTGATTTTAGTGAAGCAATTCAAGGATGATATCGAGGCAGCTTCTTATGTTTCATTCTACAAACGCACGCGTAACCACTTGCTGGATATGCAAAAAATGAAAATTTTATTCATTTCCGAGAAAAATATGCTTACCTTATTTGATACAAACAAGCTGGAAGAATACCAGTTGTTCTTTGACGAGAACTATTGATCAAATAAGTGTATCATGGAAGAAAATCAGGAAAATAAGCCGAAAAAGCAAATTAAGAATTATGTGCGGTTTACCGGTGCGGCATTTCAAATGGCCGGGACGATTGTTGCCACTGCCTTCCTTGGGGTTTGGCTGGATAAGAAATACAATCCGGGGGGAAGTATGTGGACCTTGATCTGTACATTGACCGGAGTAGTGGTTTCCATGTATATTATTATTAAGGAAGTAATAGATATGTCTAAAGAAAAAGAAGATGAGTAAACGCTTAGGTGCCTTTTTGAGTTTAATTGTTATTGCTGCAAGTTATTTCCTGTTGATCGGAGTGAATTCCAATTGGAAAATTCCGGTGAATCACCTGGTTGGAATCGGAGGTTTGCTGCTGATCTTTTTCTCAAGTACCACGATTATGATGTCCGGATCTAAAGCAACTGCAGAATCTCGGGCCCAGCGGTTTATTCTCGGAACAGCCATCCAAATGATTCTCGTGTTGTTTTTTGTACTAATCGTCAAATACATTTGGAAGGATTCTTTCAGGGAATTCGTCTGGTATTTCATGAGTTTCTTTGTGATCATGCTTTTTACGCAGGCAGTTTGGATGCTGTTGAAAGTCCGAAAGTCTTAAAATCAATCCTAAAGTTGTGAGTTCGCGATTGCGAACAGGCCTTTACCGGTATGGGGTTGCGGGATAGCTTTTCATCCTTTTTTGACCATTATCTGAATAAACCGAGACGAATCTGATTTTACATCATTTCCATCTCCTGAAAACGGTTTTTTTTCAAAGCGATAAGTTTATCTACCATGATTGCGGTAAAAAAGGGATTTGTTTGCAATTTTTTCTTGGTGTTTCTGAAAGATTAACTACCTTTGCGCCAAAATTTAGGGTTTTATCTAAATATTAATAAGCGATGTCATTAATTTTCAGTGCAAAACGATTTTTCTCAATTCTGGTAGCAATACTGATTTTTTCACCTTCTTTTGCTTCGGAGCACCATTCTGAAGAGAAAAAGGAGTTTAACGTTGGAGAAATGATCATGCATCACATTTCTGATGCGCACGAATGGCACTTGTGGGGTGGTCACCACGACGCAGTTTCTGTTTATCTTCCGATCATTTTGGTTGACGGCGGAATGAAGACCTTTTCTTCCAAGCATTTTTATCATGGTAAACACATGACTGCTCAGGATACATCTGCCAAAAAAGAGGTTTCTTATGTTTTGGGAGTGGGACCGGCAAAGGGCTACGCAATGTTTGAAGAAGAAATTTATAAATTGAATAGTGATAATGGGTTAGAAATTAATGCGGGTAAGGTAGTTGATGCTGAATCTCCATTTGATTTCTCAATCACAAAAAATGTACTTTCTTTATTTATGGGTGCAATTCTTATTTTGTTAATCATGAGCAATGTGGCGCGTTTCTACAAAAAGAACGGTCCGGTTGCTCCGAAAGGATTGGCAAAATACTTAGAAGTTTTGATC
>CBFGPJ010000565.1:0-2466 GCA_965650615.1 uncultured Fluviicola sp.
CAGTAGACATTCACGTATTGCAAGGTGAGCGTCCGATGGCAGGTGACAACAAAACCTTGGGTCGCTTCTCATTGACAGATATTCCACCTGCACGTCGTGGTGAACCGCAAATTGAAGTAACATTCGATGTGGATGCGAACGGAATCATGCACATTTCAGCAAAAGACAAAGGAACCGGAAAAGAGCAATCCATTAAGATTGAAGGATCTTCAGGGTTGTCTGATGAAGAGATCAAGCGTATGAAAGCTGAAGCTGAAGCAAACGCTGATGCAGATAAAAAACGTATGCAGGAAGCTGAGACGTTAAACAAAGCAGATTCATTGATCTTCCAGACTGAACGTCAATTGAAAGAATACGGAGATAAAATCCCTGCAGATAAAAAACAACCGATCGAAGATGCATTAGCTGCATTGAAGACTGAGTTTGAAGCGAAGAACATGGCAAACCTTGAGGCTGCAATGGAACGTTTGAATAATGCTTTCCAGGCTGCTTCTCAGGAAATGTATAACGCTGCAAATGCAGGCGGTGCGGATCAGGGAGCTCAAGGTGGAAACACTGGAAACTCGAGTGATGAGGTTACGGATGTTGACTTCGAAGAAGTAAACGATAAGAAGTAACTTAAAGTAATAAACTAAAAAAGGCCCTTTGTAATGCAAGGGGCCTTTTTTAGTTTTGGGTATTATTACTTATAGTAGGTACGCGATACATCGTGTACCTACAATATTTTCAAAGAGAAATTATCTGATATAAATAAGATTCCCTTTTTCAATCTTCAAAGGCGCTTCAAAATTCGTTTCATACAATCCACCCGTTCCCAATCCTTGCGGTAGCACAGGATTATAATCAGCGGTAAATTGTGCAATTGCGTTCAAACCAATATTACTTTCCAGGGCAGAAGTAATCCACCATGGAATTTGCCGCGATTCGGCCAATTCGATCCATTCTTTTGTACCGCTGAATCCACCATGCAGACTTGGTTTTAGAATGATGTATTGAGGTTTGATTGTTTCCAGGAGTTCAATTTTTCGAAGCGTTTCATTAATGCCGATCAATTCCTCGTCGAGCGCAATGGCCAAAGGAGTGAGCTCGCAAAGCGTTTTCATTTCGTTCCATGATCCTGCTTTAATTGGTTGTTCGATGCTGTGAAGGTCCAATTGTGCCAACTCCTCTAGCTTCCAAAGTGCATCATTCATACTAAACGCACCATTTGCATCTACCCGAAGAACAATTTTCGAAGCGTCATATCTCGAACGGATTCTTTCCAATAATTTCAATTCCTGTTTGAAATCAATTGCCCCAACCTTTAGTTTAATGCAGTTGAATCCGGTATCCAATTTTTCTTCGATCTGATCTTGCATATAGGCAGGATCTCCCATCCAGATCAACCCATTGATCGGAATTTTAAAACCTTCAGGTCTCTTTGCTGATTTAAAATAGATTTGTTTTCCACCGTTCAGAAGATCAAAATAAGCGCTTTCCAAACCAAATAGGATAGAAGGATAATCAACCAGAAGTGCTTTGTTTGTAGCAAAAAGAAAGGGGTTTTCACAAACTTCAGACAATTTTTGCTCGTATACTTGATCTGAAATATAATCCGGAGACAAACCCGGAATGACAGAGCATTCGCCCAAACCTTTTGTTCCTTCCGAATCTGTTAATTCAAGTTTCCAGCCCTTCTTTTGGGTCAGGATCCCGCGACTGGTACCACTTGGACGTTTAAAGTCCAGTGTAAATGCTTCAAAGGAAGCCTTGACCTGTTTCAGAGAATCCATTGATTGATCGAAACACTGATTACGTATAGTAAACTGATGAAAAAAGTACCCAAAGCAACAAGCTTTAATTGAGAGTCCAATTCTTTAGGGACGGTATTCTTTGCAACAAATACCAAATGCTTCGCAAATAGTAGTGCAGGAAGAAATGAAATAAATCCAAGCCAGTTTTGGGTTAGTACAAGGAAGATTCCCCAACTGACAAAAGCACTGATAATTAAAAAGAAATGGTATTTTTTAGCATTTGCAGCTCCCAATTTTACAACTAACGTGCGTTTTCCTACTTTGGAATCATTTTCGCGATCCCGCATGTTATTCAGGTTCAATACAGCAGTACTTAAAAAACCGATGGTAATTGCAGGAAATACAAGCATCCAGGACAATGTGTCCGAAAATAACGGATAAACCCCCATGACACTTACCAATCCGAAGAAGATAAAGACGAATAAATCCCCCAATCCATTGTACCCGTAAGCCTTTTTTCCGATTGTGTAAGTAATTGCGGCAAAAACAGCGGCAACAGCCAAACCTATGTAAATGTAAACACTGGTTGCGGAAAGGTTTTTGGTACCGAAGTAAATCAATAATCCTGCGCTTACAAATGACAACAATGAAGTGAGTATTACTGCATTTTTCATTGCACTCCTGGAAATTGATCCCGATTGTACTGCGCGCATCGGCCCAACTCTCTCTGCAT
>CBFGPJ010000566.1:0-2466 GCA_965650615.1 uncultured Fluviicola sp.
GGCAATTTTAGCAGGAATTCCCAACATCAGAACAGTAGAAAACAAGGGTGCACTTCCTCCCGGAATATAGAGACCGACACTCTGAATCGGAACAGACTTCCTCCAGCAAAGTACACCAATAGTTGTTTCAACTTCCGGTTCCCTGTTTTCCTGTGACCGGTGAAAACGTTCTATGTTTTTGGCTGCAACCCGGATTGCGTCCTTTAATTCAGATGGGATCAACGATTCTGCCTCTTCAAATTCCTCTTTTGACACAACTAAATGATCGATCGCGACCTGATCAAATTGCCGGGTAAATGCTTTCAATGCCCGGTCTTTGTCTTTTTCAACTCGCTGAAAGACTTCTGAAATGAGTGAATTCAGGTTAACGGATTCCAATTTCACGCGCTCTAAAATTGGTGCCAGCTCCTTTTCGGATGGATTTATCAGTGTTTTCATATTACGAAACCATTTTTTCGATCGGACAAACAAGAATTCCTTCTGCTCCTTCTGCTTTCAGGCGTTGAACAATCTGCCATACTTCGCGTTGCTTCACAACAGAATGAACACTGACCCATTCTTCAATAGCTAGCGGAAGAATGGTCGGACTTTTCATACCCGGAAGAATAGAACAAATCACCTCCAATTTCTCTTTCGGACTATTCAACAAAATGTATTTGTTCTCATTTCCCGCCAAAACAGATTGGATTCGAAACAGTAATTGATCCAATAAGGGTTGTTTATCCGGATCGAAATTCCTGCCTTTAATCAAAACCGCTTCGGAATATTGAAAGGGAAAAACTTCCCGCAGGTTGTTCTGGAATAGCGTATTACCGGTAGAAACAATATCGGCAATAGCATCTGCGAGATTTAATGAGGGGGCAATTTCGACCGAACCGGAGATCGTGTGGATCTCCGCATTTACTCCTTCTTTTTGCAGGTATTTACGAACGGAATTCGGATAGGAAGTTGCGATTCGTTTCCCTTCCAGGTCTTGCGCTTTTTGAATGCTTGAAGTCTTCGGAACAGCAAACGAAACCCGGCATTTTGAGAAGTTAAGGGCTTGAAGGATTTCCACCGGAGACTCATCTTCATCCAGTATATTGGACCCGACAATCCCCAGGTCTACAATTCCATCGGCGACATACTGCGGAATATCGCTGTTGCGGAGAAATAAAAGTTCGGCCGGATAATCGGAAGTAATGACCTTCAATTGTCCTTCGCGGTAATCGACTTTCAAGCCGCATTCTTTCAATAATTCCAGAGAACCCTCTTGTAATCGACCTGATTTTTGTAAAGCAATAATTAAACGTTTCATGTTCTTGAATCCCGACATTTATTGTCGGTGGTTTTAAATTATGCCTGACTTCCAAAAGAGTGATGTAACGAAATGACAACAAAAAACCCGCTTGAAAGCCAAGCGGGTTAAAGATTTATAGATATACGATCATCTCACCATAGCGCTTAGCTGTGTATGTGATGATGATGATGTAATTGTGTCATTTTCATGGGGCAAATGTACATAATTATTCAGAACAGGCTCAATGAGTTAAAAAAAATATTTTTTCAACTCCGAACCGCACTCCATTTTCCCTGCTTCCAGATGTGTAGTTTTTTATTGATCAATTTGAACTTTAAATCAGGAAGATTGCACAAATCCGGACGGTAATTCATATAGGTATAGTGATTGAATCCGGGGGGAGCGTCTATTCTGATAATGTAAACCGGTCCTTCTCCCCGGAAGTCATTTTTTGAGATTTCAGGCAGACTGTCTTTCAGGTTATCCAGTTCATGAAAACGGATCGTTATGGAAGCATCCTTGAAAAAATCATCCGGAATATTGTAAAACAATCTTCCAGTGTTTCGATCCACGGGTTCACCGGTAATTCTCCATCCTGATTCGGTAATCTTATAAGTTTGTGTCATGAAGACCAATTGAGGCAGTTCGAACAACGAGTCATAGGCGTCAAATGCAACAGTTCCCTTTTCGAAACCGAGTACGGGTTTATAAGCATCATACGGGACAATTCTAAAGTTGATGTATCCGCCTGCGTCAACCGTATAATTCAGTTTGGTAAACAATTGGGTTCCTTCACAACCGGTTAAAAAAAATGCCACGGAATCAGAGGTGAATTGGATGGAAGAACCACAGAAACCATCATCCGTTAAACGAATAGCTTCTTTATGTATCTGCCCTAAAATCATCCATGGAAAGATCACTGCGATCAGGAATGGTATTTTATGTTTCATACATTCAGGTAATGGTGTGCAACATAGAAACAATTTTACATAAATATTTGAAACAAGTTGTTACACGCAGCAATCATTTTGTGATTTGCAATTTCTGATGAATAATTGAACCGAATCAGGATTTGAAACTAAAAAAATCCTGTTTTGTAACAGCAAATCAGGATCTCATATTCTTTATTAGATTATCACCGGTTAAATTATTAATTAACAACATGTCATTTTTCCTATTGTCTATTA
>CBFGPJ010000567.1:0-2463 GCA_965650615.1 uncultured Fluviicola sp.
GTTGAAGGTCTTTTTGATGTGGAAATTCGTTCCATTATTGTTTCCTGCAGCAGCAACAAAAACGACGTTGTTCGTTCCACTCAATTCATCCAGAGCTTCAGAAAGCAATGAAAATCCATCCAAACTTCCCATTTGATTGTAATAAACACCCCAACTCATATTTACGACCAACCGTTTTCCGGCTGCTTCGGCTTTATCTTTCATCCAAACACAGGCGTCAATTGCCGAAGCCTGATCAAGATAAAATGTGGTAAACAAGTATTGAGACTCAAAGCCAAATCCACGGTAAACAGATCCGGCACCGCTTCCACCGGCAATACCTGCAACGTGAGATCCGTGTGTATGATGGCTATAAATATTTGCCGTATCGGTTTCAGCTGCAGCCAATTCAGAAGGAGTATCATACTCAACACCATAATTTTGACCTGTTGGAAGGTTTCCAACCTGTTTGTACTGGTCCCAAGCCGCATAAACACGCGATTGCGTCAGCAAAGTATCGTAAAACATCGGATGACCGTAATCAAAGCCCCAATCAGTCACACCGATCAAAACTTCCTTTCCGGTAAAAGCCCCCGGCAAATTGATCCCACGCTGAACACTGTCTGCCCTGGTATCTTTTACTGCCTTATCAAGCTGAGGAATTACCTTCCCCGGAATCTCTATGTAGGAATAGAACTGTGAAAAATCGATCGTGTTTAATCTTTCCAAAGGAACTTTCATGGTGGTAATTTTCCCCACAGAACTTCCCAATAGAATGTTGTTTTCCTGGATCAGGTTCCAATTACAATTTGGAAGCCGCTTTCCATAGAGCGAAATATACCAAACTCCGGAAATCTTGTAAACAGGATACCCATCGACCACTTCCTTACTCACACCGGCTTCATTTTTAAATGTTTTCAGATACATGTTCAATTTGTCCCAGCGCATTTGATTGCTTGCACTTTGGGTTTGTGCCAATAAGAAAGTGCTTGTGAAAACGAGTGTAAGTAGTAATAAGTGCTTCATAAATTTTAGTTTAATTGGTTATTCGGCAAAAGCAGAACGAGTATAAAGATACAGTTTTAGACGATGATAGTCAGGATATGCCAAAAGCTCTTTTCACCAATTCATCGTGTTCAATCTGCTGATACGATTTTAAAACATGCGTTTCTTTTTCAATGATCAGAATGCGTGAACAATACTCCAGGCAAAAATCAATATCGTGTGATGCAATAATGACCAAACGATTGCTTTCTTTGGCGATCTTTCCCAATAAGGACATCACTTCTCTTTTAGTCGGGTAATCCAAAAATGCGGTCGGTTCATCCAATAGAATAATGGGCGTTTCCTGGATCAATGCTTTGGCAATTCCCACCCGTTGACGTTCCCCGTCACTTAAGGTCGAAGTAGATTGCCCCAACAGGGAATCCAAATGAAGTGTTCGAATGTATTTTTGGACAATAGACCGGTCTTCATCAGACAAACGCCCGGTGAAATTTGTGTAGGAATGTCGACCTAATTCCAAGTACTCACTCACTTTCAGATAATCAAAACCTAAAAAATGGTTATCGACCAATGTGATGTGATGCGCTCGCTCCATTAGCTTCAAATCATTCCAATTACGGTCTTCAACACTGACTTTTCCATTTGGAAATCTCCCCTGGATCAGCGAATCCATTAAGGTCGATTTCCCCGAACCATTCGCTCCGATCAGTGCCACAAATTCTCCCCGCTGTAATTCCAATTCCGGAATTTCATACAGGATCCGGTCATGCCCTATTCTGCAATTTTCGAACTTAAGCATTTCGAATATTTTTAAGTAAGAGAAACAGAACGATTGGTGCGCCAAGCAAAGCTGTCAAACTATTGATCGGCAGGACCATAATCGGTTCAAAAATGCGAATCAGTAACACGCATAAAACCATCACACTGGCACCAATGAGTCCTGACGCCAAAAGTAAATGTCCGTGCCGACCTGTTTTATAGAACATCCGTACCAAATTCGGAACAATTAACCCGACAAATCCGATCGGTCCGCAAAATGCAGTGACCAATCCTGCCAATAGAGAAACCACAAAAATGATCTTCCAGCGGGTCTGTTTCACTTTTACTCCCAAAATAGCAGCAGGTTTCTCTCCAAGGATCAGCGCATTCAAAGGTTTTGTCAATAAAAAGGCAAGTCCGATCCCAAGCAGGAAAAGCAAGCCGATCAAAGGAATTTGGTCAATACTTACCTGCTGTAAAGAACCCATTCCCCAAACTGTAAAGGCTTTCACGCTGTTCGGATCCGCTTTCATCAGGATAATATTTGTAATCGAATAAACAAAGGTTCCCAGCATCATTCCAACTAACAGCAAAGAAACCATCGAACGGATCCGGGCAGCGATTACCAGGATGAGCAATCCGAAAGCCAAAGCACCAATAGTCGCTGAAATCGTTATTCCAAGATCCAATATTTCCAGTCCTATCATCGAACTTCCCATA
>CBFGPJ010000568.1:0-2461 GCA_965650615.1 uncultured Fluviicola sp.
CGCAGTGGTTTAGGGATCCAAAACCTGGAAGAACGTTTAAAGATCGCTTATCCGAATGCCTATGAACTTACGTTGAAAAACGACAAACCGGTTTTCCATGCACGTCTCAAACTGAAATTGAATGGATAATAAAACACTTCGGGTTGTTTTACTGGATGATGAATTACTGGCATTGGGATATTTAAGGACCCTTTGTGAGGGAATTCCGAATATCGAAGTGGTAAAAGCGTTCGATAATCCTGCGTTATTCTTATCTGAAGTCGAAAGCCTTTCCTTCGATTTTTGTATTTCGGATATTGTAATGCCTAACTTCAGCGGACTGGAAGTTGCCGAAAAACTGCATGCAAAACCAATCATTTTCACCACAGCCCACAATGAATATGCTGCAGACGCATTTGACATTGAGGCGATCGATTATCTGCGAAAACCGGTACAACGGGAACGCCTGGAACGAGCTATCGAAAAAGTAAAAATCCGTATCGAACAATCGAAGCAACATGCTGCCTGGACGGTTAATACCAACAAGGGAAAATTTACGATCCGCTTGTCACATATTGTCAGCTTTTCAACAGACACTTACGACCGGAGGGATAAGCTCATGCTATTGGAAAACGGTGATAAGCTGGTAGTTAAAAACAAATCGTTCGATCAATTACTGCAGGAATTGGGTGGCATTTCGTTTATCCGCATTTCGAAATCCGAATTAATCTCCAAAGATTTTATACAAGGGTACCAGGGTGATGTTGTATTGAGCAAAATCCGGAATAAAGAAGGGAAATACCTTGAATTCAGCTTAAGCGAAAACTACCGGAAAACCTTTATAGAAGCTTTCAATCAATAACCTCATTCTGTTTCTGCTTCTCATTCTGTCCCTGTCGGTACAATTAAAACTGGTTTCAGTACATTCTTAAAACAGAACGTAATTAGATTACTGACTGTGGGCTTACTTTTGCTGAAAATTTTAAGCCATGCGCAATCTCAGAAATCTCCTGTTTTACATTATAACCATCGGTGGATTCGCCGCTTTAATTTTTGGAGTGATCTTATCCGGAAAACCGCTGGAAGCTGCAAAAGTAACAATCGCATTTAAACCGGAAGTAACTGCATCTACCTGGCAACAATTCACAGAAACATACTACCATAATTTAACACACCCTTTAGCAATCCTTTTACTTCAAATCATTACCATTATTGTGGTGGCGCGAATTTTCGGATATTTCTGCCGCAAGATCGGACAACCTTCTGTCATCGGTGAAATTATAGCTGGTATTTTCCTTGGACCATCATTCATTGGAATGTATTTCCCGGATTTCGCACACTTCGTTTTCCCGGACAAATCAATGGACAATCTGAAATTTTTAAGTCAAATCGGCTTAATCCTTTTCATGTTTGTGGTAGGAATGGAATTAGAAATGAAAACATTGAAGAACAAAGCAAATGATGCCGTTGTAATCAGCCACGCAAGTATCATTTTCCCCTTCACCTTGGGTGTCGGACTTGCTTACCTGCTCTACTCGGAATTTGCCCCTGCAAATGTCAACTTTCTTTCTTTTGCCTTATTCATTGGGATTTCAATGAGCATTACGGCATTTCCGGTATTGGCCCGAATAGTACAGGAACGTGGATTGACCAAAACCCGTTTGGGATCGATCGTGATTACGTGTGCTGCTGCCGACGATATTACCGCCTGGTGTATTTTGGCAGCCGTTATTGCAATTGTGAAGGCAGGTTCCATACTGAGTGCAATCTACATTATCCTCATGGCGATTGCTTATGTTTTCCTGATGATCAAAATTGTTCAGCCCTTCCTGAAACGACTTGGTGACAAACATTCAAATAAGAAAAGTTTAAGTAAACCGGTGGTTGCCATTTTCTTTGTCACATTAATGACATCTTCATTCGCTACGGAAGTAATCGGAATTCACGCCTTGTTCGGAGCATTCCTTGCCGGTGTGATCATGCCTTCCAATATGAATTTCAGGACCATCTTTATTGAAAAGGTCGAAGATGTTGCTGTTCTATTACTCCTTCCGTTATTCTTTGTTTTTACCGGATTGAGAACACAGATTGGCTTGCTTGATGATTGGCATTTGTGGTTGATCGCACTTTTGATTATTGTAGTAGCGACTGTTGGAAAGTTTGTCGGATCTGCTTTTGCAGCAAAATTCGTAGGGCAATCATGGAGAGACAGCCTGATCATCGGTGCGCTTATGAATACACGGGGATTAATGGAGTTGATCGTACTGAATATCGGTTATGATCTGGGAGTCCTTTCCGATGAGATCTTTGCGATGCTGGTAATTATGGCATTGATAACAACTTTTATGACCGGTCCGTTTCTGGACCTGATCAACTGGTGGATGCCCGAGAAGAAATCGGAAGAGGAAATTCAGGACGGTAAACAGGTATCCACGAAATATTCCATCCTGCTTTCATTCGGAAACCCGGAAAGAGGAAGGAC
>CBFGPJ010000569.1:0-2442 GCA_965650615.1 uncultured Fluviicola sp.
AAAAAATGTATCATCTGAAATCACCTGACTTAAATACATAATTCCCCTTACCAGTCGCCTCTTTTTTCCAAATTATTTCGCATGATGTATTTCATATAAAAGCGAGACCGGTGCGCCTATGCTAAAGCTTCAGCGTAAGCATTAGGCGAGCAATTAATTTGCGCATTCGCGGGAAAAGATATATTCGATAGCAAAGCGGGAATAATCTATTTTGAATTCGGCAGCAGATTCGTTCACAATTCCTGAGAATTGATTAATTTCGTCCCATTACATTTTATTGAAAAAAGAAATGAATTACGATATCATAGTTATTGGAAGTGGTCCCGGCGGATATGTTACCGCTATTCGCGCATCACAATTGGGTTTGAAAACTGCAGTTGTAGAGCGTGATTCATTGGGTGGAATCTGTTTAAACTGGGGATGTATTCCAACAAAAGCATTATTGAAAAGTGCAAACGTGTTTGAATACATTCAACATGCGTCTGACTACGGAATTACCGTAAAGGATTCAAAAGCAGATTTCGGAGGAATGGTTGAGCGTTCCAGAGGCGTTGCCAATGGAATGAGCCAGGGGATCCAATTCCTGATGAAGAAGAACAAGATCGATGTTATCAAAGGTACAGGTGTTCTGAAGGCTGGAAAAAAGGTTGCTGTTACAGGTGAAGACGGTAAAGTAACGGAGTATTCTGCTGATAAAGGAATTATCATCGCAACCGGAGCACGTTCCCGTCAATTACCGAACTTACCGCAAGACGGATCGAAGATCATCGGATACCGTGAAGCAATGAGCATGAAAACGCAGCCTAAGAAAATGGTTGTTGTTGGTTCAGGTGCAATCGGTGTGGAGTTTGCTTATTTCTACAATGCAATCGGAACAGAAGTTACAGTTGTTGAATACTTACCGAACGTAGTTCCGATCGAAGACGAAGAAGTATCAAAACAATTGGAGAAATCTTTCAAGAAAGCTGGGATCAATATCATGACAAACGCTTCTGTTGAAGCAGTGGATACTTCAGGAAAAGGATGTGTTGTAACGATCAAAACAGCTAAAGGGGAAGAAAAAATCGAATGTGATGTAGTTCTTTCTGCTGTTGGAATCCAGGCAAACATTGAAAATATCGGATTGGAAGAATTAGGAATCGTTGTTGACAAAGGAAGAATCCTTGTAAACGATTTCTACCAGACAAACATCCCTGGTTATTTCGCAATCGGGGACGTAATCCCTACTGCTGCATTGGCTCACGTAGCTTCTGCCGAAGGAATTATCTGTGTTGAGAAAATTGCAGGACACCACCCGGAACCATTGGATTACGGAAACATCCCGGGATGTACATACTGTTCTCCTGAAGTAGCATCTGTCGGAATGACTGAAAAAGCTGCTAAGGAAGCCGGAATGGAGATCAAAGTGGGTAAATTCCCGTTCTCTGCATCTGGTAAGGCATCTGCTGCCGGAGCAAAAGACGGTTTCGTGAAGTTGATTTTCGACGCGAAATACGGTGAATTATTGGGAGCTCACATGATCGGAGCGAACGTAACTGAAATGATTGCTGAGATCGTTGCTATCCGCAAGCTGGAAGTAACCGGTGAAGAATTGATCAAAACGGTTCACCCGCATCCAACGATGTCTGAAGCGGTAATGGAAGCTGCTGCAGCTGCGTATGGAGAAGTGATCCATTTGTAATCAGACTTTAAGACGTCAGGACATTAAGATTTTAAGACTGATGTACACACTACTATATTAAAACCTTCGGAATTGCTTCCGAAGGTTTTTTGTTTTATGGGCGATATGCAGGATCATAGCGGACGCATGTATCTTGTCACTACTATTTTTATACCACAGTCAAATCCTCGTTAAAAACACTTTTCCAAATCACCTGTTTATTTATTTCATAAAAAAATAACACCAACTAGCGAATTCGTTCAGTAAACCTCTTCGCCTTAACAAACAGCCCTTAAGCCAAAAAGAAACTAATTCTCTTGTTATAAAATTTAACCTGACGCTTTCATTTTTATTGAATTTGTAAAACAAAAATTCTAACTTGGGTTTCTCTAAACTCAAAAACAGAACTGAATCTCTCTTCTCTCCTATGTGATCTAACAGGGTTAATGATTGTACTATTGATTTTGTAGATAAACGAACACAACTATTGACTTATGGCTTCTCTCAACCCGATTACAGGAGCCTTGGGTACTCAAAGAGCCGCACATTTACTGCGTCGTGCTACTTTAGGTCCAAGACTGCAAGATATTTCCTCTTTCGCAGGAATGACAGCCCAGGCAGCTATTACTGCGCTGACACAAACTCAGCCGATCCCGGCACTTCCTATCGATCCTGCAAGTGGTACTGATTGGGTTTATCCCAATACGGTAAGTCCGAACAGCACAAGCTTGTCTGATTACACCCGCAGCTGGTGGATGGAAAACATGCGTTCTTCGGGACCT
>CBFGPJ010000570.1:0-2439 GCA_965650615.1 uncultured Fluviicola sp.
GGCAGCAAGTGTCGGTAATTTCGCTAACAAACGTAAAATTGTTCTGTTCTTTTTCTCAGCACTTCTGTTAGGATCCAAAGATTCCGGGTAGAAAGTAGAAAGTGAACAAACCATTGCAGATAAAACCCCCATTGGATGAGCCTGTGCAGGATATGCTTCGAAGAATTGCTTCATATCCTCGTGTACCAATGTATGTTTTGTAATACTTGAAATAAATTCATCCAATTGAGCCTGAGTTGGCAATTCACCATAAATCAACAAGTAAGCAACTTCAATAAAGCTTGCTTTTTCCGCCAATTGCTCGATCGGATAACCACGGTAACGAAGAATTCCCTCCTCACCATCTAAGAAAGTAATGGCGCTCATAGTAGCACCTGTGTTTTTGTAACCTGTATCCAGGGTAATGTATCCCGTTTCCTGACGAAGCTTTGAAATGTCAATAGCCAATTCGTTTTCAGTTCCTTGTACAACCGGGAATTCGTATACTTTCCCGTCTAATTCGATTTTCGCAATTTTGCTCATGATGATCTATAAGAGTATTATCTAACAATTTTTTATTAGCCGCACTAAATTAGTAAAGAATTAAATACAATAAACTGCAAAAGGCAATCTTTTTTTTGCTAAAAAAGATTCGCTAAAAAGGCCTGCGAAAATGAATCTGCAGGCCTTTGATTTGTATGCTTAACGGAAGAGCTGATGCTACAGGTTCTTCTCGGTGAATTCCAACATCATAGTGAAAAGGTGGTTTCTTGTATTCCCACCGTAAATACCGTGATTTTTGTTCGGATAAACGAACAGGTCGAACTGTTTATTTGCTTTTACTAATGCTGTAATGAATTCCATGGTGTTTTGGTAATGAACGTTATCATCAGCAGAGCCGTGGATCAATAGGAACTTCCCTTTCAATTTGTCTGCATGGTTTACCGGAGAGTTGTCATCGTATCCACTGGCATTTTCCTGTGGTGTTCTCATGAAACGTTCCGTATAAATGTTGTCATAGTTTCTCCAGTTGGTAACCGGTGCTACTGCAATTCCCATTTTGAAAACATCCGCTCCTTTTGTCATTGCCAATGAAGTCATGAATCCTCCATAACTCCATCCCATAATTCCGATCCGGTTCGGGTCCACATAGGATTCTTTTTGAAGGTTCTTCGCAACAGCGATCAGATCTTCGGTTTCCAGTTTGCCAAGCTGCAAATAGGTCGATTTTTTAAACTTCGCTCCGCGGAATTGAGTACCGCGCGTATCCACACAGAAAACAATGTATCCTTTGCGGGTCAGTAATTGATGGTACAGGTAGTTTGCTCCGTCATAATCGTTTGTAACCATGTTGCTTCCAGGGCCACAGTATACATTGAAATAAACCGGGTATTTTTTATTCGGGTCGAAATTTGCCGGCTTCATCATCCAGGCATTTAATTTCCCGTCTGCACCGTCGATTTGTAAGAACTCTTTCTGGCTCAGGTTCATTCCGTTCAACTTATTTTGAAGTGTGGTATTGGCTTCCAATACCTGCAATTCTTTTCCTGTGCGGTCGCATAATGTGGAAGTAGGAACTGTGTTTGCACTGGAGCTGGAACGGATGAAATAATTGAAGCCCGGTGCGTATTCAGCATCATGGTATCCGGTTGCTTTGGAAAGCATCTTCTTGTCCGTTCCTTTCCAGTTGATCGAATACAATGTTTTGTTGATTGCGCCATTCTCAGAAGAAGAGTAGAACACGGTCCCTTTCTTTTCATCGATTCCATATAAGTCGATCACATCCCAGTTCCCGGAAGTGACCTGGCTTAATTTCCCGGCAAATGTCAAATGGTAAATGTGATTGTATCCGTCTTTTTCGGAAGTTCGAAGCATAGAAGCTCCGTCTTTCAATAAAATGACATTATCTGCATCCAGGTAGGTGTCTGAAGATTCTTCGTAAAAAATACGATCTGCCGGATTGTCAGGATTGGTTACCAAATGGTATTTTACCTGACTTTGGTGACGGTTCAGAGTAGAAACAAATACTTCATTTTTGATAGGTGACCATTGGAAACGCGGTAAGTATTCATATGTTCCCAGGTTTACAGCTTTTACTGCTGCCGTTTCGATGTTCGCAATGTGGAAAGTTACTTTGGAATTGTCTTCTCCGGCTTTCGGGTACTTAAAAGTATATTCGTCCGGGTATAAATGTCCGTACATAGCCATTTGGAATTGCTTAACGTTTGTTTCGTCAAAGCGCATAAAAGCCAGGTATTTGGAATCCGGCGACCATTCAAACCCTTGTGTAATAGCAAATTCTTCTTCGTAAACCCAATCGGTTGTACCGTTAATGATGCTATTTTGTTTTCCGTCGGAAGTGATTTGCTTATTGGTGTTATTCACCAAATCATATACAAACAGGTTGTTTCCGGATACGTATCCCAATTTTGTTTCATCCGGAGAAAACGTTCCCAGGGT